>DATLBA010000102.1:0-4526 GCA_035527275.1 Phycisphaerae bacterium | reverse complement strand
CCGTAGACGACCCGGTGGAGCACTCCGGCGTCGGTTCCGAAGACCTCGTGGAGTTTCCGCTTGAAGCGGCTGAGGCCGGAGGGCGAGTGGACGACGCGGATGGAGCGTGCCTTCTCCGGCTCCTTGGTGATGTATCCTTTTCTCTCGAGGGCGGACACGTGGCCGCGGACGGCATTGACGTTCGCCAGGCCGAGCGCGTCGCCGATCTCCCGCAGCGTCGGGGGAAAACCGTTCTTCGTTACATAGTCCTCGACGGTGGCGAGGACCTTTTCCTGTTGATCGGTCAGCGGCTCCATGCGGCGCGCCCCGGTCAGGTGTATTGGCGCACAGTGTAACTTTGTACAGGCCTTCCGTCAAGCCTTTTCCCGGCAATTCTGCGCCGCCTTCCGCCCGGCGGTCCGGGCGGCCGAGGCGTCTTGACCTGGGGACGGCCCGCGGGGGTACAGTCCTTTGCGCTTGAAAGAACGCGTAGGTGAGAGGCGGTCGCGGCCATCGAGCCAGCCGAGGTTTGTCCGTTGCGGTCCGGCATCGCGAGGCGTGGCTTTGGGGGGTGTTCGGCGCGATGATCAGGCACGATCAGGACAAGGTTCTGGTTGGCTTTCTCGCCAAGGCGGCGTGGATTCTGTTCTTGCGGTATGTCCTGCTGCTCGCAGCCGGCTGGTGTTTTGCGTGGGGGGTTGGGGTGCTGGTGTTGCGGGCGGTCGTGGGCTTCAATTCCCCGGCGCTCGTGTGGGGCGCGGCCGGCCTTGTGGCGGTTGCGGCGGCGTCGGCCGTCCTGGCGTATCGGCGTGTTCCCTCCCGCGAGTCCGCGCGAGCCTTGCTGGATCACCATTCCCTGTGCGGTGGCCTGCTGATGGCTTCTTCGGAGATCGGTCTGGGCGTCTGGCAGGAACGGATACCGCCTCTCGTCATGCCGAGGCTGCGCTGGCGCGGTCGGAGGACGTGGGGCCTATTCGCGGCGGCGTGCGCGTTTGTGGCGATCAGTTTTGCCGTCCCTCAGCGGTACGTGTCTTCGATGTCTCGGCGGCCGCTGAACGTGGAAAGCGAAGTGGCCGACCTCCAGCGGAAGATCGAGATCCTCGAAGAGGAACAGGTCCTCGAGCCCGAGCAGGCGACCGAGATGGCGAAGAAACTCGAGCGCGTGGCGGCGGAAGCGCGGGGCGAGGACCCGGCCAAGACGTGGGAAGCGCTCGACCACCTGGACGAGGCAGTGACCGCCGCCGCTCGCCAGTCGGCCGAAGAGGCCCTCGCCAGGACCGAGAAGGTGGCCAAGGCCGAGTCCCTCGCACGCGGTCTGGGCGAGGCGGCTGCGGATCTGGACCCGGCCGACCGTCAGGTTCGAGGACGTCTTGGCCGTGGCGCCGGCGGTGCTGAATCACCGCCTCATCCTCAACTACAAAGCCCGGTTCGACCAGGTGGACACCTTCGCGGTCATCGAGGAGTTGATCGGGTCGCTCGAGGAAACCGGCCTCGACTTGCCTGATGACGTTTCGGTTCGGGAAAAGGCCGGCCGGGCAGGGTCAAGGGCCAAGGGGGAAAAGGGGGCCCAGGAGCCTTTCCCGCAACGACGGGCGAACCGGCGGTCGCGTATACCTACCAAGACGGGGCCGCGAGCGGCCAGGCAAAATACGTCTGCCTCGAAAAAGTTGCTTACCCCGGCGCCTCGCGCGAGATATACTATCGGCGCAATGCCTGTGCGCGGAGTTTTGGTTTCTGTCCCGGCGCGGCGGCCGGGTCTGGAGTTCACGCTCCACCCCCCTGGCCGACCTCGCAAGGAGGCGAAAAAGTAGAACGTCCCCTTTTCCTCCGCGAATAGAATAGGAGTCAATCATGCCCACAATGAGAGCCAAGTTCATTTGCATAATTTCGGTAGCGATTGCGGTGTGTTGGTCGGCCATTGCTGCGGGGCAGCCGTCCGCCCCAGTAGTCACAGATAAGAGGCCCTTCCGTGAATTGTCTTCGAGTGAGATGAAGCGTGAGATCGACGCTGGCACGAGAATGCCTGGAATCTCAGGCGATGATCGTGTCCTTGCAGAAAAGGGGGGGGTGATTATGTATCAAAGCAAGTCGCTGGCGGAGCAGTATTTTGCGATGACAGGCGAAGATCGCAAGCACTTGGCCGGCATCGGCAACGCGGGCGTTGCTCGTGACGTGGCCTATGAAATCGTTAAGACGCTGAAACTGGGCCCAGTGGAACCGGCGGGCGCACCAAAGAAAATGGACATGGCCTGGGTGACTAAATGGCTTCAGGGCGCTTACGAAGGCCTGTTCCTTGTAAAACCGTCGGATGGCAAACCGCTGGAACAGTACCGCATGGTTTTCGGTGTCGCCGAAGGCAAGCGGCACATCGAGAAGGTGGAGAAGGATGCCGCTTTTGATGCCGCGGTTTATGCCCAAAACGTCGAAAAGGACCAGATCGTTGCATGGGCCGAGACTGCCTTGAAAGGAAGCCGAGAGCAAGTCCTGTCGCACCTGCCCAAGGCGGAGTATCCGTATTTGAATGCTCCTGTATTTGGGCGAGTCGAAGTTGACGTGGAGCCTCTGCTGCCATCGAGCCCGCCGCCCGCCGAAACCGCCGTGTCGAATTGGAAGGGAGCGATAGCGCTTTTCTTCAAACCCGAAGCGTCGGAGTTCGCGATTGCGGAGACACTTCTGGTCGAGATCGAGAAGAAAGGCGACTCGATCACCATCGTCAAGTGTCAGCGGGATGAAAAGTTCGCAAAGGCGATGCAGGATAAGGTCGAAGCCGCCAGGTTCATCGTCGCATACGTCAACAACCCCGGACAGCGGGTCGAGTGGCTCGCCCCGGGCGGACTCGATGAGTTGCCCAAGGGAGCGACCATCTCGCCCGCCGACCGGCAAAGCCTGGCGCTGGAAGTGATCGAGAAGCGCCGCATCGTCCGCGTAATGGGCGATCCGGGCGAGGGGCCGCTGTTCGAGGCGCTCTGCCCCTTGACGCTGGAAAGCGGCGGGCGGTCACGATATCAATACCTGTTCCGGCTCGTCAAGCCGCCCCGCGCGAAGGAGCCCTTCCTGATGCTACGTGTCGGCGAGGCCCGGCCAGCGTCGTGACTCCGAATGCGAATTCCGGCGCCACCCACCTATGAGCAAGTTCCCATCAACCCGCAAGAGCGACGCCCGGAATTGGGCTGGCTGAGCCGGTCTTCTTCGGCAGGGATTGGATGGTCCGGCCTGCCACGGCATAGTCCCGATTCATCGGGACGAAGCCGGGTTCCCCAATCCTCCGCCGTCCTCTGCGTGCTCTGCGCCTCTGCGGTGAAGGCCGGCACGCAATTCCCGTGCCAAACTTCGCAGGAAAACGCCTATTCCATCCACGCCGCTCCATAACATAGTCGCTAAAACGAGGGTTTTGCGAGGCAAAACCCGGGCGGTTATCGCCCATTTTCGGGCCAAATCCGGGCCATAATCGCGTGAAACCGGGGCGTTTTTCACCCCAAATGGACCTTTCCACACCCCGAAACGCCCCTGGCGCTCTGGAAACGCCCCCCGACCCCCCAAAAAAAGCGTCCAAAATCCGCCTGCCCCCCAAAAAAATTTTCGGAATTTTTCCGCCGTCGCCCTTCCGCCGTCGCCCTGCGGGCTATGGCGGACAGGTCGGGCTATGGCGGACAAGTTGGCGCACTGGCGGGTCCCGGCGCGCCGGGACCAGTGCCACCCGCGCCGGAAACGGCACGCGCTTCCCCGGCACGCCGGGGCGACGGCGGACGCCCGCGCCGAGGGCTCGCAAGGCACAACGGATTGCGCTTGATTCAACCGACGGGAGCCGCTAAAGTTCCCCTTTCTTTGGGTCGGCAAGGTCTCTGGCGGAGAAAGCCATGTACGCAATCGTGGAAGACGGCGGGCAGCAATACCGGGTGGAAGAGGGCCAGACGCTCCAGGTGGCCAAGCGCGACGCCAAGGCGGGCGACACTCTGACGTTTGAGCGGGTGCTGCTCGTGGGCGACGAGAAAGGGGTCCGAATCGGCAAACCGGTCGTAAAGGGGGCAAAAGTGACGGCGGAGGTGGTGGGGCCGACCAAGGGCCCGAAACTGGAGGTGGTGCAGGTCCGCCGGCGGAAGGCGAGCCGACGGCACATCGGGCACCGGCAAAAGTATCTGACGGTGCGCGTGACGGCCATCAAGGAATGAATTGTCTGAGGTAGTCTGCGTCGTATATAATAGGGGGGGATGGGAAGCGGGGGCCCGCAACAGACGGGAGCGTGGCATGAAACGGTTCCTGCTGGGGTGGATGGTGGCGGCGGCGGCAATGGGTTCGGCGCCGCGGTGGAGCGCTGCGGCGGCGGAAGAAGGCGAGACGCCGAAACCGGCAGCGGAGGCGCCGGCGGCGGAGACCCCGGCCCCAGAGCCGGCCGAGGCCGACCGTGTGAAACCAATGCACGAGGCCGAACGCGCCCGCATCGAGAAGCAACTGACTGATACCAAAGAGAAATTGCCGCAACTCCAACAGGACGAACTGGAACTCAGCATCAAGATTCTCACGGCCGAGAATGCCGCCCTCAAGGCCGT
>DATLBA010000101.1:0-2021 GCA_035527275.1 Phycisphaerae bacterium | reverse complement strand
CCGCCGGATGCCGTCGATGGCCCCCGGCACGGTCATCGTAACCTCGGTGATCGGCACGCCGCCCTCGAGCAGGGCCTTCGCGATGTCGGCCAGCGCGTCGGCCGACTTGGCCCGGACCACGGGCACGATGCCCACGTCGCAGAGCGTCTTGAGGACCTCGTCGCGCATCATGGAAACACGCTCCTTCAAGGAGAATGGCGAATGACGAAATCGGAATGCGGACTGTACCCGACGGCAGGTGTGGAGGCAACTACTTCATGCCTTCCAGGAGCGCCTTGGCATCGGCGGCCTGGGAAGTCTTCGGACACTCGGAGAGAATCTTGCTGCAATACTCGCGGGCGGAGTCGAGGCGGCCGGCCCGGAAGTAGTTGGTCGCCAGGCCGAGCCATTCCCTGGCCTGCTTCTCGGCGCGTGCGCCCCGGATGCGGGCCATCAGGTCGGCGTTCTGCTCGAGGCGCCGGCGTGCGGCGTCGGCCTTAATGCCCGCCTCGGTGCCCGTGCCCTGCTTGGCGAGACGGCCGTAGATCTCGTAGGCCTCGAGGAGTTTGGCGATGCGTGCCTCGCGTCGCTGGTTCGGCGTCAGCGTTTTCGGCGTGACGATGGCGGCGGTCACGCCCGTCGGTTGGGTCTCGGGCGGCGTGGTGGGGAGTTTGGACTTGGGTTTCTCGGAGGGGTCGGCATCCCGGGGCTTCGTCTCGGGCGGATTGGCGAGGGCGGCGGCTTCGGCCTCAAGCGTCTCGGCCCGGGCGAGTTCCTCGGCCAGTTCGACGGCCTTGAGTGTGGCCTGGAACTTGGGGTCGGCCTCCAGTTGTCGCATCAGTGTGCCCGCCTCCTTGGCCGGCCAGAGGCCGAAGTAGGTGCGGGTGATGCGCTTCAGTTCCATCATGCCTGCCCCCGGGTCTTCGCCCGAGAGGAAATCGCGCGCCACCACCAGTTCCTTCCGCGCCTCCTCCGTGATGACCTTCAGCGTGTTGAACGCCATCTCGGGGTGCTTCGAGTCGAGGCGCATCTTGCCCATGTTGGCGCAACGCAGCAGAAAGCGGACGGCGTTCGTCGTGTCGCCCGCGGCGCGGGCCTTCATGCCTTCCTGGTACGCCTCCTCGGCCTTCTCGCGCCAGCGTTCCCTGGCCGTCGCCGGGTGCTCCTCGATGGTCCCCATCCCGACGCCGGCGCGCAACGGAGGCGCAGCGGCCAGGAGGAGCATGGCGGTCAGAAGCGCTGCCGCAAGTGTCCGTTTCATGGCTACAGCCGTTCGATCAGCGTCTGGGTCTTCAGAATGGTATTCTCCGCCGGGAATCCGTGCCAGGTGTGAACCAGGAGGCCCGCGCCCCGCGGTTCGGGAACGGCGTACGAGAACGACCGCCCGGCGGCCTGCGGCGACCCCTCGGCGAACAGGTGCCCCTGCCGCGCCGACGCCAGCAGTTCTTCCGCCTCCCGCACGTACGTCTTGGGCGACTCGGTATTGACCTGGTACGCCATCTGGTAGACGACGGGTCCGCGCGTTTCGAGGCGGTGATCGCGTTCGCCCGCCAGGTCCACCGTCCGCGCGAGGCCGCGCTTCGGCAGTTCCAGGTCCCTGGGCGCGAGAACCTCGGTGATGGCGTTCGGGCCGTCCACGAACGTGATGACGTGTCCCCCGTCGAGCAGCCAGACCTCGCTGTCGAGGGCCGAGTGCTCGATGACCCGCCGCGCACGGATAGCGAAGAACTCCGGGTGCAGCGCCCGCAGGTACACGCTGATGCGCAGGTCGGTCACCGTGAGTTGCCGGTCTCTGGCTGCCATGGTCATCCCTTGTATTATACGACGCCACCCCGCCCGGCAAAAGCGCGGTTTGGGCTCTCATCCCTGTCATCGGCCGCATGCAGCGGTTCCCCTTGACTTTTTGTGCCCCATCGCCGGGACGGCAACGCCGACTTTCAGCATTCAAAAAAACGCGGTTTTCCTAAATTCTCCCCCTGTTTGTGGCGATAGTTAGTGCGCGAAGCCGGCTTGGCGCCGCCAGAAACGGCCTCTGCCGGCTC
>DATLBA010000100.1:0-16116 GCA_035527275.1 Phycisphaerae bacterium | reverse complement strand
GCTCAAGTGCAGGGTCGCCCCCCCCAGTCTGCCCACGGACTGAAAGTGTAACCCATGTGCCCGGTCCAAAGCGCCACCTGTGTGCCGGGTTAAACAGGGGATAACGTGGTCACCCCCCGTAACTTCCCGGCATTCTGCCTTGACAATCCGCCAAAGCGTGATTAAAGTTCGGTGCGCCAAACTTTGGGGGGCTTCATAAGTCAAATGCAGAAAAACGGGGAAGGGAATCCGATGGCGGCGAGTAGTCGCGATCCGTCAGGTGCTGGTAAGCCAATCAAGGTCGCCCTGGCCGGCAACCCCAACTCCGGCAAGACCACGATCTTCAACAATCTGACCGGCGCACGCCAGCACGTCGGCAACTATCCGGGTGTCACGGTCGAAAAAAAGGAGGGCTGGGTCCGCCACGAGGGTCGCCGGGTCCATGTCGTCGATCTGCCGGGCACCTACAGCCTGACGGCCTATACCCTCGATGAGCGGGTGACCCGGGACTTCATCTTTGACGAGAAGCCCGACGTGGTTATGGACATCATCGACACCTCGAACCTGGAGCGCAACCTTTACCTGGCCGTCCAGTTCCTCGAGTTGGGCGTCCCTCTGGTGCTGGCCCTGAACATGAGCGACTTGGCCGAGGCGCGCGGCTATGCCGTCGACCGCGAGAAACTGTCGGAGTTGCTGGGCGACGTCCCCCTCATCCCCACCGTCGGCAACCGCAACAAGGGAACCCGGACCCTCCTGGACGCCATCGTCGCCGTAGGGACGGGCGCGCGTCCGGTCCGCCACGTGCCCATCAGTTATGGCCGCGAAGTGGACGAAGAGATCGCCAAACTCGAAGCCTTGCTGGAACCGGATGCCAGCCGCCTCGCGCCGCGCCGGCCGCGATGGGTCGCCCTGAAACTTCTCGAGGGCGACACCAAGGTGCACGAACTCGTCCGGGCCCGGTGCCCGTCCGCTGCGACGATCCTCGAGGCCGCCGACGCCTCCATCTCTCACCTCTCGGGCGTCTTTCGCGACAGTCCCGAGATGGTCATCGCCGACCGCCGCTACGGATTCATCAGCGGGGCGTGTCAGGAAGCCGTCCGCCGGACCATCGAGTCGCGCCACGAGATGTCCGACCGGATTGACGCCGCCCTCACCCACCCCGTCCTCGGCCTGCCCATTTTCCTGGGCCTGATGTATCTGATGTTTTACGCGACGTTCAAACTCGGCGCGTATCCGTCGGCGTGGATCGAGTGGCTATTCGAGTGGCTCCAGGCGGCCATCAACGGTCTTTGGGCCGGCGGCGGCGATAGCCTCCTCCGCTCCCTTTTGGCTGACGGGATAATCGGCGGAGTAGGGGCCGTCATCGTCTTCCTGCCCTACATCCTGATCCTATTCCTCGCCATCGCGGTCCTGGAAGACACCGGCTACATGGCCCGGGCCGCCTTCATCGTGGATCGCTGGATGCACAAGGTCGGCCTTCACGGCAAGAGTTTCATCCCGATGGTCCTCGGCTTCGGGTGCACCATCCCGGCGATTCTGGCGACGCGGGTCCTGGAGAGCCGCCGCGACCGCCTGACGACGATGCTCATCCTGCCCTTGATGAGTTGCTCGGCCCGATACCCGATCTACATGCTCTTCATTCCGGCCTTTTTCCCGCCCAAGTGGCGGACGCCGATGCTCTTTATCATTTATCTGGTGGGGGTTGCGGCAGCGCTTTTGCTGGCGCGGCTCCTGCGATCGACGTTGTTTCGCGGAGAAGCGACGCCGTTTGTCATGGAACTGCCTCCCTACCGCATGCCGACGGCGCGCAGCATGGTGATTCATATGTGGGAGCGCGGCTGGTTATATTTGCGGAAGGCGGGGACGCTCATTCTGGCCGCTTCCCTTTGCATGTGGGCTTTGACGAGTTTCCCCAAACCTCCCGCCGAGGCCGGTCCCGGCGCGACCGCTGCCGAGGGGCAAGCCGCCGCCCTCGAGTATTCGGTCGCCGGCCGCATCGGAAAGACGCTCGAATCGGTCACCCGGCCCCTCGGCTTCGATTGGCGCGTCAACACGGCGCTCATCGGAGCGTTCGCCGCCAAGGAAGTCTTCGTCGCCCAGATGGGCATCGTTTTTTCGCTCGGCGAGGAGGCCGAAGCCGCCGTCGAAGAGTCTCCAGCCAGGACCCGCCTCCAGCAGCGCCTTCAGGACCAGTACACCCCCCTTCAGGCCTTTGCCATCATGCTTTTCTGCCTCCTTGGTTTTCCGTGTATGGCCACGGTGGCGGTGATGTGGGGCGAGAGCGGCTCGTGGAAGTGGATGTTCCTTCAATGGGCCGGCCTGACGGCCATGGCCTACCTCGCGACGCTCATCGTTTACCAGGTGGGCAGCGCCCTCGGCCTCGGCGCAGGGTAGGTCATCGAAGTGCCTGCCATCATTGTGCGGGTGTTAATCGCGGCATGGAAGATAGCACCACTCGGCGCGCGCTTGCGGCGGACTGACCTGGGCTGGGAGAAGCCTTTATACACCGCCGCGTCGCCGCCAATCTTGCGTAATGACAGCAACGGTATCCGGCGGTTCGCGAGGCCGCCCGCCCGCCGCTATGTCCTTGCTAGCCGCCGCCTTGCACGGCTCGCCAGGATGGCGCCGCAGGCCAGAAGCAGGAGGCTACTCGGTTCCGGCACGGTTGCGATAATCGTGGCGCCGACGATCCCGTCCTTCGTCATCCCCATGTCCGGATTCGTCCAGTCGGGGTGCGCTTCGCCTTGGGCGAAGAGGAGGTGCGTGGCGGTGCCGGGAAGCAGCGGCGCCACTTCCGCCAGGAGCCACGCCTCGAAGTCGGCCGATGTGTCGCCGAAGTAATCGAGCGGGTCGTCCAGGACCGTCGCGTCCATACCGGCGGCCGTCAGTTCGCTCGTGGGGATGATGAACCCGGTCCAGGCGTAATCGTTGAACGTCATGTCGATGGTGCCGGCTCCCGCGAACTGCGTATCGTAATACCAATCGAACGTTGCGGCGAGCGCCCAGTTGGACAAGGCCGATGCCGCATACGTCCCGCTGTTCGGCGCACCGTCCACCTCCTCCCCGTGCTTGCCGTCGGTTGCGTCGTCGTCCGGATTGACGACCCGCTGATGCGCGATTAGTTTGCCCGGCGCAACGTAGCCTTCGAAATGCAGCGTCTGAATGCCGACCGCGCCGCCGGCCGCCAGATCAACGTCCAGCGAAAGCGAGCCGCGCATCGAATGGATTCCCTCGGCGTAGCCGGACGAAGGGTCGATGCCCTGGGGATTCATAAAATTGAAACTGAAGGCACCGTCGGGATTGAACGTACTGCCGGTGCCGTCATCGCTGCCCGTTTGCAGCAAGTGGTCTCCGCCGTGCTGCTGCGGTTGGGGCAGGAGACCCTCGTTGGTCGAGTCCGTCACAAGGTCGAAAGAAACCGTCCCTGCCGATGCGCTCAGGGCCGTCGCCAGCGCAGCCACTGCTGCGGTGCATACAGCGACTGTTCTCAGCATGTTGCCTTCTCCTTTTCGGGTGGAACCTTTGCGGGCCTACTCGCCATCGCTCGTCCTTGCGCTTGCGTCACTTTCGCCGGGGTGCTTGTGAATGTGGTGAGTATGCGCGTAACCGTCGTGGAAGTGGCTGTCCAGGTGGGCCGCAACCCACTCCGGCACCCGGGCGTCCGGGTAACTGTCAAAGTTCGAGATATAGGGTTTAATGTCAAGCACGGGCGTGCCGTCCAGCGCGTCGAGGCCCTTGACGGCCAGTTCGCCCGTGCGTTCTGAGAAACCGACGAGTTCCACGACCGACAGGCCGATCGGATTGGGCCGGACCGGCATCCTCGTGGCAAACACCTTCACATGAGGCGGTTTGTGATGGTGCTTCGGCATTTGCCACTCCTTCGCCCGGTGCACCCAGAACAGGACGATGATGTGCGAGTACCCCTTCAGGCCGCCGAGCAGTTTCGCGTACTTCGGCAAGAGGCGGATCTCGGCCGCGTCCGGCGTCCAGCCCCTGTGCGTGTGGGCGACGTCGGTCGGCTCAGCGTACTTCGACCGGACGTAGCCTATCGGCCGAACGGCGAATTCCGGCGCTGATGCTGTTGCAGCAGCCAGGTCTTCGTTACTCGCCTGGGTCATCTTTTTCGTCCCCTTTTCGAATGGCTACCCGCCCAACAAGGAAGCCAGCCGTCAGACCAAGCAGCACGTTTGCGCCGATAATCAGCCCGTGTATGGTGCCGAGATTCCCTTTCGCAGCAGTCATGAATGTGGCCCAGAACAGCAACGCCGCCAGAACCCTCCCTGTGCAAAGGGATGCGCCAGTCAGTGCCGTACGTAGACGTTGACTCCGAAGGCCGCCCAAGCCGGCCCATGCGACGTCTCCCGCAAGGTTCCCGAGGATCGGCACGGTCAAGCACCATGGCATGAGGCCGATGCCGCCCATCGCCACTTTTGCAGCCACTTCAGCAAGCCCTGCGGCTGTTAGGACCCCGAACCGGCGCACTCGAAGCAGCAAAACCAACAGGATGACTGCACGGGGCAGTGCCGCAGCAAGCGAGCCCGATGCCGGAATCGGCCATGTCGCGTGCAAGGCTCGGCCGGCAAGTTGTCCAATCAGGGCCGAGGACAGCCCTGCCAAGCCTACTAGCAGGATGTCGCGTCCCGTCAAGACCCGCGCCTTAGCCAGCACACCCGATGCAGCCCATCGCCAAGACCTCAAAGTTTCCGTTCGCATCATTGTCTCTCCGTAAAGGCGTGAGGAGTTCTGTGTCGTACGAAACGAACGCTTGTGTCAGCAAACAGGATATTCCGTCCGCCGCCCCAGCCGCCTTTCTCCTGGTGCGGGAAGATGGGAACATCCTTTCTCACCCAATCGCTCATCAGCCACCGCGAGGCCAGCGAGTCGTTCCTCAGTAGATGCGGGTACTCGGAGAGGCGAAGCGGCAGCGGCATCCGCGTATCCCGCTGGTTTACCGAAAAGTACTTATACGTGATGTAGCAGCGGGCCCGGTTCCGGGGGGTGTCGATGACCGAATCGCCGCCCGGCCCGCCGTATTCATCGCTCTGCGCATAGGGCTCAAGCACCTCGGCGCTCGGACAGTAAAAAACGCGCATATCGTCCAGGTAGTCCGGCACCAGGGCGCCGACCAAACGCGACTGCGGGTTGCCGCACTTTTCTTCGACCGGATACCACCCATCGTGCCGCAAGGCGTACACTTTCAGCGCCAAACCCACCTGGCGAAGGTTTGCTGCGCACCTCGTCCGGTGGGCCGTCTCGATAGCCCGGCCCAGCACGGGCATGAGCAGCGCGACCAAAATCGCCAGAATCGCGACCACCAGAAGCAGTTCAACCAGCATGATGGCGGGCCGCATAGATACTTCACCCCAGTCGGCAAAGAACCACCTTGAAGCCTATGGCTTCAAACGCTCGTGTTCTCCCGCAGTCACACCACGGCGGCTCCTTGGGACAGTCCTCCGAAGGGAAACCTCCCCCGTGTGCGTGCTACATTCATAATATAGGTGACACGCACCTGCGTCAAGCGTTTTTTTGGCTTAATTTCCGGGCAAAAAACTCTTGCTCTGAAGCCCGGAGTCGTGGCATTATTTTGGCAAAGATGCCACGGCCCGATGCGATTTCTCGCCCATGACGCCTCGAACAGAAGGAGGAATGCGATGTGTCGAAGGGCTGCGGGGTCTGTTGGGGGGCGCCTCTGGAGTTGCCGCAACGGTGTTGATTATGGCGGGTTGCGGCATACAATGTGGGCGCGATGCTCGATTATGACGAACACCGCCGCCACATAATTGCCGAGGTGAGTGCTTTTATTACGTGGGGGCTCGCCAATCCCGACAAGGTCCGCTGGATTCCCCGCAAGCGCGTCGGCGAAGGCGGATTCAGCCGCCGATTTCAGACCGTCTTCTGGGCCAACGTTCTTCGGCGCCGCCCAGATTGCTTCCGGCGATCTCGTGCACCGCTTCCTCCGCTGGGTCCGCCTGGAATAAAACCGCCGCCGCCCGGCGCAGGAGCGTGGGAGAAAAGGAACGGGCCGATGGGCTTGCCCGCCGTGGCGGGCCAGACCCGCCGACGCCCCGAACGGTTGCGGTCGTTCTTTCATGCGGCTGACCTGGAACTATGGGTGGTTACACTCACAGCATGAAGGCCAATAGCATCAGCCGGCGCCGGACGAAAAAAGAATTGCGGCCCTTGCGGGCCGCGCATCGGCCTTCTCCTTGTGCCCTTTGCGGTCGGCCTGGACCCTTTCCAATCGGCAATCCTACCGGATGGCCATCAGGAGTTTCGCAACCGCCCGGTGGCCGTGGTATGTCTGGGAAATGATGAGTTTCCCATCGAGATAGGAGATGCTCGCCGGACCGCCTTCGTCGTCCCACGGGGCGATTCGCCGGTCGTTTTCGCGCCGCGCGTGGCGCTTGACCATCTTGATGAGGCGTTCGGGCGTCACCCGGCTTTCTTCGTCCTCCTCAGCCGTCTCTTCGAAAAGGCCGCCTCCGCCCCCTGCCGCGCTTCGGCTCGAGAGGTCGCCGAACTCAATCCGCGGGCCCTTGAAGTTTGGCACCTCCGCCAGCGCCTCGCGCACACCGTACACCACCGTCCTCAAGGGAAGCCACGACTTCTCCAGCGTCGTAATCAGAATATACCCCGGCCTCGCGGAGTAGCCGCACTCGGGCGGCAGGATGAGGTAAATCGCGTCCTCGTAGGTCATGTCGGCGGCGCGGAGCGTGACCCGCCGGTCCGAAAGGTCAATGCCCTGTTCTTCGAGTTCCTCATCGAAGACGATCGCGAATCGCCCCGCTTCGCCCAGCGCCTTCAGGACGTCGGCAACCGGCATCGCTTCGAACTCGAGCGGTTTTGGCTTGGCGCGAAGTGTCCGCCGGACCCGGGCCAACTCGCGCGCCCGGCGCGCCGCCTCGAGCCTGTCCTTCCGCGCCGCGCCCTTCGCTTCCTCATTTTTCCCGGCCGGTTCGTCCGCCTTGGCGGTCTCGGCGCGCTTCACCTGCGGCTCGGCCGGCTCGTCTCGACTCCCTTCAGCCGGCGCCCCCAGGAAGCCCCCGGCCATCAGCGCCATCACTCCGGCAATCGCCCATTTCACGGCCGTCCCCCTTTCTTCCATCCCCATCCATCTTATACGATTGTCGGCCGCCCCCTCGCCAACGTTCATCCTCTGCCGCGACCGCCCACCACGCGCCCCCCTTTGTACGTGGTCCCCCGCCACGTCACCGACCGAACGCCCATCGCCCGCACAAGCGCCCCCGCCTCAAACCAGAGCACCAGCAGGACCGCCAGCGGATAAAAGAACAGGCACCATGGATTCGCCCGCCCCGCCAGAAACAGTCGGCGCATCGTCGCAAAGACGCACAAAACAATCGCCGCCGAAAGGCCGAAAACCACCCAAACCCACCAGCCCGACGCCCCAGACGCGAGGCCGACCGCCGACGCCGCCAGCGGCGCAAACGGCGCCAGCGTGAAAAGGAACGTCAGCCCCATCACCCCCAGCACCCCCCACACGTTCTTGAACGCCCCGTAATAGATCCGCGCCCACCCCTTCTGCATCGCCCCGAGGCTGTCGTACATCCGCGTCGTGAACAGGTCCTCGCCGATAGCGTTCAGCAGCCGATACCCCGCACCCTTCACCACGCGGGCCAGCGCGATGTCCTCCACGATCTCGTCTCGCACCGCCTCATGCCCCCCGGCCGCGTCGTACACGTCGCGCCGAATCAGAATATACTGCCCGTTCGCGAACGCCGTCCGCCGATGCGGATCGTTCACCCACCCCGGACGGAACCATGCCACCAGAACCGACCCCGCCACCGGCTGCACCGCGTTCTCCCAGAACCCGTGCATCTCCAGCACCGGCCACAGGCTCAGCATGTCGCCGCCCTGCTGGACGAGGAACCCCACCCCCGCCCGCACGCTGTGCGGCGCCTGCCGGCAGTCCGCATCGACAAAGAGCAGCCACTCCCCCCGCGCCTCCCGCGCCCCGGCGTGCATGGCGTGGACCTTGCCGAACCATCCGTCCGGCAATCGCTCGACCCGGACCAGCCGAACCCGCTCATCCGCTGCCGCGACCTCACGCACGATCTCGGCCGTGCGGTCCGCGCTCCGATCGTCCACCACGATAACTTCCAGGTCCGGATAGTCCTGCGCGAGAATTGTTTCGAGCGCCGCCCGGACATTCGCCTCCTCATCCTTGGCCGGCACAATCACCGAGACGAGGCCCGCCCCTGAAACGTCGAAATCCGACCGGGCGCTCAGGACCGGCCCGCGGCCCCGCGACGAATAGACCGTCGCCAGCCGCGACACCCAGACCGCCAAAACCAGCCCCAGGACAACAATGGTAACCCATTGCAAAATCAGCACTTAGAGCACCCCTCGATGCCGCTTCGCCCGAAAGACCGGCCGCCGTGCTTGTCGGAGCGCAGCGCAGACCCGCCGTGGAGGGCGCGCCGCACGCACCTACGGCCGCGCCCGATACGCCGCAAGCGCCGCCTCGTAAACCTCGCGGAACGCCACCCCGCACGCCTCCGCCCGACGCCGGCAATCCTCGTATTCCGGAAGCGCCGTGGTCACCTCGCCGCCCCGGCGCCCCACCTTCACCCGCACCGCCCCGTACCGCGTCTGGACCGTGACGTGTTCGCGGGCGAGTTTGCTTCGCTGGACCCGCCTTCGGCGAACCCCGAACGTGGTCGTCTCGCGGAACATCGCGTCTTCCACCGCCCCCAACGCCCCCTCCTGGGCCAGACACGCGAGCACCACCCCCGGCCGCCCCTTCTTCATCGTCGCCGGCACGAGCCACACGTCCAGCGCCCCGGCCGCCAGCAGCGCGCCGCTTGCCGCCCCCAGCGTCTCGCCCGTCGCGTCGTCCACGTTCGTCTCCAGGAGCCAGACCGTATCCGCCTCGGCCTCGTCCCCTTCATCGCACAGCCGACCGAGGACCACTCGCAGGCAGTTCGGCACGCGCTTCCCTTCCCGCAACCCCGCCCCGTAACCCACGGCCTCGGTCACCATGGACGGCATCGGGCCGAACCCTTCCGCCAGCGTCACCAGAATCGCCGCGCCCGTCGGCGTCGTCAGTTCCCCTTCCTCTTCGCAGGGCCGCGTCGGGATGCCCCGCAAAAGTTCCACCACCGCGGGCACCGGCACCGGCAGCCGACCGTGGGCCGTCTCGACATATCCCGAACCCATCGGGAGCGGGCTCGACGTCAAACGCTCCACGCCCAATAGGGCCAACCCCGCGCACACGCCCACAATGTCCACAATCGCGTCCACCGCCCCCACTTCGTGAAAGTGGACCTTCTCCGGGCTCGTGCCGTGAACCTTTGCCTCGGCCTCGGCCAGCCGCCGGAACACCGCCAGGGCCCACTCGGCCGCGCGGCCCGGCAGGTCCGCCGCGGAGATAATCCGCTCGATCTCCGACAGGTGCCGAGGCGGCTGCGCGGCCCCTTCGTCCAGCCGCACCGTCGCCCGCGTCGCCGCCAGGCCGCCTTTTCTTTCCCGCCGCACCTCCAGCGCGTATCCCTCGACGGGCATGCCGGCCAGAGCACGCCGGAGGTCCGCCGCCGCCAGATTCGCGTCCAGAAGAGCCCCCAGCAGCATATCCCCGCTCACGCCCGAATACGCATCCACATATAAATACCTCATTGCTGCTCCTCGGCCTCGCCCTGTTCCGCCTCAGCCGGGCCCTTGCCCCGCAGTTCCATGACGGCCTGTTCATACGCCTTCCGGCCGAACACAACCGCCCGGATATACACCAAGTCCTCCAGACTCTCCCCCACCGCCCCCTTCCGCCGCTTGTGCAGCACAAACCGGTCCGTCCTCTCTTCCCGGGCGATGTAAAGCGGCTGGCCGAGAACGTCGCCGGTGATCCGGTGATCGTTCCTCAGCGTCAGTCGATACGACAGCATCCGGGCCGGGTACGTTTTCCCGGTATAGACCTTCTCGGTGCTCCCCGCCTCTTTGAACCGCCACTGGCGCTGCTCGCGCTCCCACACCACGACCGCCTCGATCCGCTTGAGCGCCGGCACCGGCACATATTCATAAATCTCTTTTTCAATATTATAAACCTTCAGCCGCTTCGCCCGCGTCGTGAAGATCCGCCCGGGCATCTTCAGCCCGGAGGACAGTTCCACGTAGCCCGGCACGGCGTCCTTTCGGGCCCCGGTCCCCTTGCCCGTGCCGAACGGGCTCGCCGGTCCTTCCGCTTCCCCTCCTTCCTCTTCATCCTCCACGAACGTGATGTCCGCCGCCGGTCCGCCGCCCGGCTCGGCATCGTCGGGCGCCTCGGCCGCGCCCGACCCAAGCGCCCCCACCGCCACCGCGAGCGCCGCCAGAAACCCCAGCCGGCCGTAGGCCCCCAGCCCGTCTTGTGCCGCCGCCCACTTCACTTGACACCCTCGCTCGAAGTCCCCATACTGCCCCGCTATGGCTCCCAAACGCATCGGCATCCTCGGCGGAACGTTCGACCCGGTTCACCTGGGCCATCTCATCCCCGCCGAGTACGCCTTCAACCACCTGAAACTGGACTCGCTCCTGCTGGTTCCGGCGGGGAATCCGGTCCACCGGCCCAGGCAGATCCTCGCCCCTGCGGAACACCGCCTCCGTATGTGCCGGCTCGCGGTCGAACCGCTGCCCGGCTTCGGTGTCTCAGACATCGAGATCACCCGCTCCGAGCCTTCCTACACGGTTCTCACGCTCGAACACTTTCGAGAAACCCTCGGCCCCGCCAGCCGCCTCCGCCAAAGTCCGCCTGAGGCGGACGGCGGCCGGACAGCGGGCAAGCCGGGCACCGACCTCTTCCTCCTCGCGGGCGATGACAATCTGCCCCTCCTTCACACTTGGCGCCGGCTCCCGGACATCCTGGCCCTCGCCACCGTTGTTCTTTTGCCCCGTCCCGGCGTGGGCAACCCGGACCTGGGGCCCCTTCGCAAGGTGGTCGGCCCCGAGTGCCTTGACCGCGTCCTCGCCCACCGTGTCCCCGGCCCGCTGGTCCCAATCAGCGCCACCGACATTCGCCGGCGCGTCGGGGCCGGAAAGTCCATCCGCGGCCTCGTGCCCGCGCCCGTGGCCGACTATATCGCCTCCCGCGGCCTCTACCGCAGCCCCGACGCCAGCGCGGGCTGATTCTGCCCACTCCCCAGGCACCCGGCCCGCGGTTTCACGTGGAACACAGGCCCCGGGCCTACCCGAGGACCTCCAGGAGGCGCTCCAAATCCTCGTGACTGTAGAACTCAATCACAATCCGCCCCGTCCCTGCTTTTGCCCCCTCCTCCACCGTCACCTTCGTCCCCAACGCCTCCCTCAGCCTCGCTTCAAGACTCCGGACCTCCGCAGACTTCTTGTGCCCGGGCGTCCGCCGCCTGCGGCTCGGCGTGAACGCCCCCACCAGCCGCTCCACCTGCCGGACCGAAAGCCCCTCCCGGGCAACCCGCTCGGCCAGAGCCACTTGACGCTTCCCGTCCTCAAGCGCCAAAAGGGCCCGCGCATGCCCCATCGCCACCATACCATGCCGAACGAGCCCCTGGACCTCCTCCGGCAACTCCAGCAGCCGAATCATGTTCGCTATCGTGCTCCGGTCCAGACCGAGCCGCTTCGACGCCTCCTCCTGCGTCAGACCCGTTTCAGCCAGATACACCCGGAAACTCTGGGCCTTCTCAATCGCGTCCAAGTCCTCCCGTTGGAGGTTCTCAATCAACGCAATCTCGAGCATCCGGTCGTCCGGCACGTCCCGGACAACTGCCGGCACCTCCTCCATTCCCACCTCGCGGGCCGCACGCAGCCGCCGCTCCCCTACCACCACCTCGAACCGGTCGCCTACCCTCCGGACGATGATCGGCTGCAGGACCCCGTGCTCCCGCAACGAGGCCTTCAGGCCCTCCAGTTGGCTGGCGTCCATCCCCTGGCGCGGCTGATACGGGTTGGCGTCCACCAGGTCCACCGCCACAGTTCCCCCCTGGGGGGGCTCCTCCGCCCGGTCCGGGGCGGCGTCCTGCTGCCCCAAGTCCTTCATGAGATGGTCAAGACCTCGGCCCAATCGTTTAGATTCCATGGTTTTCCTCCCGGTTTTGCGTTACCCCACCAGTCGGCGGTCAATCATCTCGGAGGCCAACCGGACATATGCCCGCGCGCCGCGGGAACGAGGCGCGTAGTCCAGCACGCTGAGGCAATGGCTGGGGGCCTCGGCGACCGCAGGATCGCGCGGGATGACCGTCTCAAAGACGGGCTGATCGAGTTTGGCCCGCACCTCGGCCTCCACCTCCCGGGCCAGTTCCGCTCCAGGGTCATACATCGTCAGGAGGACGCCCCCGACCGAGAGGCCCGGATTCCGCTTCCCGGCCTGGCGGACCGCCCCGATTAACTGCACCAGACCCTCCAGCGGATAATACTCACATTGGATGGGGATGATGGCGGCATCACTTGCCGCCAGGGCACTTCGGGTCAGCGGGCCCAGGGAAGGGGGACAGTCGATGAGCACCACGTCAAAGCCATCCCCGCCGACGGCCGAAAGGTTTGCTTCCAAGCGGTCGGCGCTCCGGCCCGCTTGCGCGGCCTGCCGCTCGAGGTCCCGCCCGGCCGGCAGACACCAGACGCCCTCCCACGCCGTCCGGATCACGACCCCCTCGGCGGCGCCCGGTGTGAACGCCGCGCTCTGCTCTGTCGGCGCCACGCCCATCCCGCTCGTCGCATTTGCCTGCGGGTCAATGTCCACCACCAGGACGCGGCGGCCGGAAAGGCCGAAGGCGTGAGCGAGGCTCGTCGCCGTTGTTGTCTTCCCGACGCCGCCCTTCTGGTTTGCCACCGACAGGATAGTCGGCATATTTGCTCGCCCTCGCACCGTCATTCTAAGGCGCGTCACGTCGAAGGCAACAGAAAACTACAGCGCGGCCCCAAAGGGGTGTGACCGCGGATTATGGCCCGCCATCTTTACCCGCCGTCCGGCCGCCGCCCCGTCGGGGCTATGACGGAGGCGGCTGGCGGGGCGGGGCGGGTAAACGGCAGCGCGGCGCGTTCCGCCGCGGCTCCGTTGTATTAGCCCCCGGTGACTCACCGGGGGCTAAATCGGGCGCCGTGGCGAAGGTGGGCAAGCCGTAGCGGGGCGGCTGAACGTGCTCACATCCGGCCCTCACACATACTGCGTCCGCCACTGGGTGGTCCGACAGCCACTCCGGGCTGCGGCGCCGTCGGGGAAGGCTATTGCGATGCGAGGCCGCCGCCCTATAATAGGGCGCAGAGCGCATGGTTCCACGTGGAACGGGGCCGGGCTCGGGGCGCCTGTGATGGAGATACGCAGACATGTATATTATACTGGCCGCGTGCAGGGCGTCGGCTTCCGATTCGCGGTGGAGCGCCTCGCCCGCGGGGCGACCGTTCGCGGCTTCGTGCGCAACCTTTCGGATGGCCGCGTCGAACTCGTCGCCGAAGGTCCCGAGGAACACGTGACGGCCCTGTTGTCCGAAATCCAGAGGGCCATGGGAGCCTACATCAGAAACGCCGATGTCCGCTCGGAAGAACCGACGGAGGAGTTCCTCGACTTCCGGATCGCCTTCGGCCGCGGCTAGAGGCGGTTTCATAACTCCGAGAAACCGTCTTTTTGGCCGCGCCAAGGCCATCTGGGCCGGTTAAAAAGCCGTTTAGGGAGCAGCCGGGATGATGCGCCTGGCGGGAATCGTGCTGAACACGTTCCGCGAGACCGTCCGCCGCCCGTTCTACTATCTCCTCCTCGCCGGCGCCGCCGCCGCTCTCCTCGCCACGCTCCGCCTTCCGTTCTTCACCCTCGGCCGCTCGGGCCACTACGGCGACACGGACATGTACAAGGACCTCGGCCTGTCGTTCGTGCTGGTCTTTGTCTTGCTGCTCGCGGTGCTCGGAGCGGCTACGAGCGTCGCCAAGGAGGTCGAGGACAAGACCGCCCAAACCATCCTCAGCAAGGCCGTCGGCCGGTGGCAATTCATCGTCGGCAAATATGTCGGCGTCATGGTCGCCGTGGCGATCGGACTCGTCGTCCTCGGCGTCATCTTTGCCGCCGCCGTTTACTACCGCGTCCGCCTGGACGCCGGCGTTTTCGAACGGGCCTACACCCGCGGCGGCGTCGGCCACCAGATCGAAGCCTTCCGCGCCAGGCAAATCTACCAGGCCCTCACCATCACGCCCGGCATCGTCCTGGTGCTTCTCCAGGTGGGCGTCCTGGCGGCCGTCGCCACCGCGATTTCCACCCGACTGTCGTCGGCCGCCAGCGTCGGCCTGAGCCTCGCCCTGTTCCTGGTCGGCCACCTGACCGTTTTCCTCGAGAGCGGTGCCCGGTTCGCCTCGACTGGATGGCAGGCCCTCTGTTCCGGCATCCTCGCCTTTATGCCGTTTCTTGAGGTCTTCAACCTGAACGAGCGGCTCAGCCACACGATGCTCACGCCCTTCGACGCCGGCAGCCCCGGAGCCGCCCAGTGGACCGCCGTCTGGGCCTACGTCGGCCTTTCGACCCTCTACGCGGCCGCCTACTGCGTTTTTGCGCTGGGTCTGGGCGTGGTTCTTTTCCGTCGCCGGTCCCTGTGACGCCCCGGGCCGTGCGCCCGTGCCATGGATGCGGTTCGTCTGGCCGGACCGGCCCCGCCGGGGGCGCTACGCGGGGCACTATCAACCCCGCCCGGATTTTTCCGATTTTCGCTCAAGTGAGAAATCCGGCGACGCCGATGATACTTTTTTGATGTACCCATCCCAGCGCAAGGGTCGCCGGCAGCCCACAAGGCTACTGGCGGCCCTGCTTTTCTCCAGCGCTCAGGGCGCAGGCCTCCGGCTTCCGCCACGCGAGGTGACGCGCCCAGCATCGCGAAACCGCCATTTGCGGGCAGTCCAGCGGCGTCCAGGGCCGTCCGGCGGGGATTTGCGGGCCTCGGCGGAACGAATCGAGCCGCCGCGAACCGTTGACCCTGGCCGAGTCTCGGCCTTATAATCACGCCCGACCGCCGGAACCCAGCACAAGGAGATTGCCATGTCCGAGACCCGCCAGCCTCGTGGAGGGGCCGAAATCGTCGTCCTCTACAGCACCCTGAGCGGAAACACCCGCGAAATGGCCGAGCACGTGGCCGCAGGAGCACGCCTAGTGCCCGGCGCCAAGGTCGAACTGATGGACGCAGCCAACCTGGATTTGAAGCGTCTGGAAGCGGCCGCAGGAATCGCCGTCGGATCGCCGAACTACTATTCTTACCCCAGCGGCCTGATTAAGCACTTCTTCGACTTGGCCTTTCAGAACCCCGCGTTCAAGGGCAAACCATACGCTGCCTTCTCGACCCACGGGGGAGGGGGCGGGGTCTCGAACGTCCTCGACCGCCTCGCGGGGGCTCTGGGCATGAAACAGGCCGCGCCGGGCATGGACGTGGCCGGCAAACCCCAGGGAGACCAGGTCAAGGACTGCCGCAAACTCGGCCAGGCCCTGGCCGTGGCCGCCGGGTGAACAGCGAAGATGAAATATCGAACACCGAACGGCGAATGTCGAAGTCGCCGGCTGCCGGGACACATTGCGCATGGCCGATATGTTGGCGGGCGATTTTGGGTGGAATTTGGGCCGATTTGGCCCATTTTGGAGGGCGAATCGGGCCTGGCGCTAGCGCCAAGGGGGTTTGAGGCCCGAAATGTCAAGATAGGCAAGGCACTTTTGGGCACTTTTTTCGACTTTTTTTCACTTTTTTGGCGGAATTGGACCCGAATTGGCGCTTTTGGACCCCCTTTTTGCCCCCTACGCATGCCGATGTGACGATGCGTCCGCGGGCGATTCTCGCCACTGGTTTCGGGCATAGGCTCAAAACGCAGGGCTGGTGCTACTCGGCTTGGGTGTCGGCGGGCCTTCCTTCACCCGGGCTACCAGAGTCTCGGGCGTGCCGGGCGCCTCTGCGGTCGCCCCGCACGGCGGTTGACGAATCTTCTGGAGCGGCAGCGGCGTGGCCATCGTCCCGCCGAAGGCGAGCAGCGCGAGCGTGGCGGGTTTTATCGTTGACACCGTTTATAAAGATTGGTAGAATGCGGGCTCGAAACGCTTCCTGTGATGCGACTCTTGGTTTGGACAGGCGTCTGATGGAAGCGCAGGCCGCCGAGTGGCGGCCCAATGAATCGGTTCTGGGCAACTTCCCGGCTCAGAATCCGTGGAGACCATTGCCGGGA
>DATLBA010000099.1:0-45960 GCA_035527275.1 Phycisphaerae bacterium | reverse complement strand
GCGTTACGGGGCACAATAGCCCCCCAATCCCTTCGACAAGCATAACTTGGTGCGCGTCGCGCAACCGACGCCATGCCTGCCACATCGGCTCCAGGTCCAGTTCGATGCCGGCCCGCGCCGCCGCCACCGTCGGCGCCAGGGGTTCCTCCAGCCGCAATGGAGAAATCTCTTCGAGGGGTTCGGGCGCCTCGGCCGCCTTCGACAAAAACTCGGCGTCCTCCGAAACCAGCCCTTCGCGCCGCCGGACACACCCGCTCGCGACGGGCTTCATGACGCCGACGTCTCGTCCCTTTTCGCGCAAGACGGTCGCCAGCGCGGCCGTGACGACCGTCTTACCCACCTCCGTGTCCGTAGCGGTGATAAAGAGGCCGCGCTTCACGCTTCGGTCGCCTCCGCAATGCCTTCGCGCACGCCCGCAACAAGCCGCTCAAGACTCTCATCCGAAATGCAATACGGCGGCATGAGGACAACGACGTCCCCCAGGGGGCGAACCCACACACCATGCTTTCGCGCTGCGACGCAGGCTCGCCGGGCGCGCCGCTCGTCGGACCCGTAGGCGCGGCGCGTCTCCCGGTCCGCCACCAGTTCGACACCCACCATCAAGCCTTTCTGTCGGACCTCGCCCACATGAGGCATTTTGCCGAGGGGTTCTAGAAGCCCGGCGAGCCGCTCGGCCAGTTGCCCGATTCGCGCAAGCACGTCCTCCTTCTCGAAAACATCGAGGCTCGCAAGCCCTGCCGCGCACGCCAGCGCGTTGCCGGTGTACGTGTGGCCATGGAAGAAGGTGCGGTTTGCGCCAGCCAGAAACGCCTCGTAAACTCTCTCGGTCGTAAGCGTGGCGGCAAGGGGCAGATAACCGCCGCTGATCCCCTTGGCCAGGCACAGAAAGTCCGGCCGCACACCCTCGTGCTCGCACGCGAACATTCGCCCCGTCCGGCCGAAACCGGTCGCCACCTCATCGCAAATCAGGAGCACATCGTTCGCTCTGCACGCGTCGTCGGCGCGCCGCAGATACCCGTCCGGGTGGACGATCATCCCTCCCGCGCCCTGTACCAGCGGCTCCAGGATAACCGCCGCGACGTGATCTCCGTGCGCTGACAGAATCTCCTCCATCCGCGTCGCGCACGCCAGACCGCAGTCCTCGCGTGTCTTTCCCAGCGGACACCGGTAACAATACGGTGCGGGCGCATGGATCGTGTCAAAAAGAAGCGGCCTGTACAAGCCGTGAAAGGTATCAATCCCGCCGACGCTGACGGCTCCGACCGTGTCGCCGTGATAGCCGAGAGTAAGCCCAACGAACTTCGTCTTCTCAGGTCGAGGCGGCGAACACTGGCGCCAGTATTGGAACGCCATCTTCAGCGCAATCTCGACGGCCGTCGCGCCGGAGTCGGAATAGAACACGCGGGAAAGCCCGTCCGGCACCAGGGCGATGAGGCGCTCGGCCAACTTAATCGAGGGCGGCGACGCCAGACCCAGCAACGTCGAATGGGCGATCCGCTCCAGTTGCCGCCGAATCGCCTCATCAATTTCCGCGCGGCGATGGCCGTGCAGATTACACCACAGACTCGAGACGCCGTCGATATACCGGTTGCCCTCGGTATCGACAATAAACTCGGCCTCGCCGGACGCGATAACGACCGGGTCGTCGGCAACCCAGTCGGCCATCTGCGTGAACGGGTGCCACAGGTGGGCCTTGTCGACCTTGCGGAGGCGTGCGGTGAGATCGCTTGGGCGGCTCATGAAGCGTTGGCTTCTACGCGGACGGGTGTCCCGATGCCGGCGCCCAGCCGCGAGGCGGCACTTTGGCGATTGACCGCCACTTCGAGCAGGCCGGCGCTGCCGATATACGCAAGGAGCATCCCCGCCGGCACGTCGCTGTAGGCCCGCGAAAGACCTCGCACCACCGCGCCCGCAACGAGCACCGTGATGCCCGAAGGGCCTGCCTCAGCCAGCGGCGCCCCGGGAATGTTCGTCACCAGGTTGCCGAACGGATCGACGTAAAGCACCTCGCCGCGCCAGGTTTCCCCGGCACGCTCGGGCGCCGGCACGTCAAATTGCCGGATGGAATCGGCCGGCGGCCCCAGTTCGTCCAGGCTCGTGCCCCCGGCCAGAGCGGCTGCAACCGGGGCAAAGATGTCCCGGCCGTGGAAAGTACTGGAAACCTCGGTGCGGAAAAGTTCGCGATTCTCCACACTGACGACGCGCACGGGCGCCGCGTTCGCCCGCCGCCCAAACCCCTCCCTCATCACCACGGTCAACAGACCGTTGTCCGGCGCGAGGAACGTCTGTCCGGCCACTTCGGCTGCCAGCACACGCCGCGCGCTTCCCACCTGAGGGTCCACGACGGCCACGTGAATGGTCCCCTCCGGGAAGGCGCCGGCGGCGGACGCCAGCATGAACGCCGCCGTTCGCACGTTGTGCCGAGGGACTTCGTGCGACAGGTCCACAATCCGGGCCGTCGAGCAGCGGCCGAGAATCACCCCCTTCATCTGCGCAGGATACGTGCTCGCGACGCCGAAATCCGTCAACAGCGTAATCAGGCGTGACACATCCCCCTCCTTTCGGTGACCCGATTATCAACCCTCTCGCCTTCCAGGTCAAGTGAGCCGCGCTGTGCAATTAGTCCATTGACGCGTGGCGCACCGGCCATTATACCAAGGCCGAAAAAGCACCGCAGTCAAAAGAAAGAGTTTCGCCGCATGTCCCATCCTGAACGCGCGGACGTCGTCATCATCGGAAGCGGGGGAGCCGGCCTGCGCGCCGCGCTCGCCGCGACCAGAAAGGCCGTGTGCGCGCCGAGCCGCGAAAACCGGTCGAACCGGATTGGAAACTCATCCACAAAATAGACGCATGAACGTGGTCGGCCTCGTGCCGGCCTACCAGGAGGCGGGGCGCATCGGCTCCGTCGTGCGCGGCATCCTTGCCCATCTGCCTGTCTGCATCGTCGTGGACGACGGCTCGCCGGACGCCACGGCCGAGGAAGCCGAAGCAGCCGGCGCCCGAGTCGCGCGGCATCCGGTGAACCGGGGCAAGGGCCAAGCCTTGCTGACCGGCTTTCGCTGCGCAGCCGAAGCGGGGGCCGACGGAGCCATTTGTCTCGACGGCGATGGGCAGCACGATCCGGCCGAGATCCCGAAGTTCCTCGCGCTCGCCGAATCCAAGCGGCCGGACATTATCCTCGGCACGCGGTCGCGAAGCGCCGCGATGCCCGCCATCCGCCGATTTACGAACCGTTTCTGCTCGGAGATTGTCTCGCGCCTGGCCGGGACGCGGATTCGCGATTCACAATCGGGCTACCGCTACGTCTCGCTCCGGGCCTGGAGGCTTGCCCGCCCGAAGACGGCGAGTTACGATGCAGAGTCGGAGTTTCTGATCCGGGCCGGGCGCCGAGGGCTTTCGATCCATGAGGTCCCGATCACGACAACCTATGGCACGGAGACGTCGAAGATTAACCCCGTGACGGAGCCCTGGCGATTCCTGCGCCTGGCCGCATGCTACACAGTAGGCATGGATTGAAGAAGAACCCAAGATGACCGGAGCGAGCGAACAACTCGAACGGATGGTGTGGACGCAACTGGCGAGCCGCGACATCCGCGACCCGAAGGTGCTCGACGTCTTTCGCCGCGTGGACCGCGCCCGTTTCGTGCCGGACGACCAGAAGCCCTATGCCTATGATGACCGGCCGCTGCCGATTGGCGAGGGCCAAACCATCAGCCAGCCCTACATGGTCGCCATTATGACCCAGAGCCTCGACCTCGCGGGTGCCGAAAAAGTTCTCGAGATCGGGACCGGCTCCGGGTATCAGACGGCCATCCTGGCGGAACTGGCGGCGGAGGTCTATACAATCGAGGTCCACGGGGCCCTGCTCGACAAGGCGAGGTGGGCGCTCGAATCGCTCGGTGTGACAAACGTGCACTACCGCGTGGGAAACGGGCGCCTGGGGTGGCCTGAGGAGGCCCCTTTCGATCGGATCCTTTGTGCCGCCGCCGCCGAAGAAGTGCCCGAGGCGTGGCTGTCGCAACTGGGCGACCCGGGCGTCCTGATTACGCCGGTCGGGGGATTCGACGGCCAAGTGCTCGCGCAGATTACGAAGCGCGGTGGAAAGTTGGACCGGATCGAGTTCTGCCCCTGCCGCTTCGTCCCGCTGGTCAGAAGCGACAGGAAAACCGAGTAAGCCGCGCCGACCGCGGTTTCTTCAAAGTTCGGTCCGTGGCACGGTAACGGGCGCGCCGCCCGAAGCGGCGCTCTTCCACGCGGCCTCCGTCAGTTCAATCACCCTCAGGCCGCAGATCGCGGGCGCCACCGGCTCGCCTTCGCCCTTGGCGGCGCGGATGAAGTCGAGCGAGACCGAGGCGCTGCCCAGCGCCTTGGCGTCGACCACCATCGAGGCGTCGCGGAAGCCCAGTTGCTGCGTCATGCCGGAGCCCTGGCGGATGTGGAAGGCACCCTTGTCGCCCACAATGCTGATGTCTTCCCACCACGACGGCGCATCGCCAATGACGCTGATTGTACCGATGGGCCCGTTCGCAAAGCGGACGCTGATGGCCGAGTTAATATCGACCGGCGTGCCACAGTTGTCGATCTGGGCCGACACGGTCTCAGGGCGAAGGCCCGTCATCCAGAGAAGCACGTCGATCAGGTGGCTACCCGAATCGTTCAACTGTCCGCCGCCCGAAAGTTCCGGCGTCTGGCGCCACGTTCCGGCCGTGCCCTTCTTCCATTCCTGGCACTGGAACGCCGTGACCATCTGGACCTTGCCGATGGCGCCCTCGGCAATGGCGCGGCGGACATACCGGTACGTGCCGTCGGTGTGGCGGTGGTAGCCGATCGTCAGCACGAGGCCCGTCTCGCGGACCTTCCTGACGACCTCGACGCCCTGGTCGATCTGGCAGACCATCGGCTTTTCCACGAGGACGTGGAGGCCCCTGTCCAGCGCGGCCATGATCTGCTCGAAGTGGGTCGTGTGCGGAGTGGCGATGACGACGGCGTCGAGTTGCTCCTTGTCGAGCATCGCGCGGTAGTCCTCGTACTCATTGGCGTCGGCCAGGTGCGTGTGACGGGCCTTGTGGTTGGCCCGGTTCTTCGGCTTCGTGTCGGTAATGGCCACAACGTGGGCCTCGGGAATCTTGCCGAGGGCCTCGCAGTGCGTGTTCATGAACCCACCCATGCCGATCATGCCGATCCGAATTTTGTCCGCCATGCCGCGCTTCCTTTCTTCCAATGGCGCCGACCACCCTGTGCCGGCGCTCGACCGCCCGTTCACTTTAACCACTTCGACCCGCGCGCCGCGAGCGAAAACGCCGATTTCCCGTTCACTTCTTAATCACTTCGCCCCGTGCGCCGCAAGCAAAAAAAGGCCGATTTCAGGCGTACGAGTGCAGGCCTTCAAAAAGACGGCTGAGGTTGGCCCAGAAAAGCGTAATGAGGATGCAAACCACTCCTAAAACAATCAGCGCACACGTGAGGCGCGGATACCGTTTGCCGCAAGCCGAGCGCAAATGGAAATACCCAAGAAACACCAGCCACGAGACCAGCGACCACTGCTCCTTCGGGTCCCAGTTCCAGTAATCGCCCCAGGCCAGTTTGCCCCACCACGCCCCCAGCACCAGGCCCAGCGTCAGGAACGGAAACCCGAACGCCGCCGTCCGATAGATGGCCGCCTCGTAGGAAACCACCCCTTCTTCAGAGGGCCTTTCCCCCACAAACAGCCGCCCCAAAGCCTGCACGAGGGCCTTAGCAAGAATGATGTAGGCCAACAGGTACGACGCGACGTGCGGTCCAAAAAGGGAACTCTGGAGTGCCGGCATCAGCGGGTGCGGTTCCGACGTGAACTTCGGGAACTTCTCCGGGAAAAAGACGCCCAAGACCATCGGCACAACGACGAGGCAGGCGATCATAGCATCCCACGGACCGGCGCGCACCTTGAGCACGTGCCGACAGAAAAGCGACACCGGCAAGACAAGCATCGCCATCGTAAGAAACACCTCAAAGAGGTTTTGCATCGGGACGTGGCCGACCTCGACCCACCGCGCGACAAAGGCCGCCGCAGCCGTAGCGAAACCGACGGCAAAGAGGCCCAGGCCGACCGTTCGAGCGCGGACAACCAGCGTGACGAAAGCCGCCAGATAGAGCGCCATCGCCGCCAGAATCAGGACACCCACCGCGCTCGGCTCAAACGCCATGCCGGCCCCGCCTTCCAAGGCCTGCCCAGGCCCGCCCGGCCCAGAAACGCACGAAGGCCCCCACGACCAGCAGCACGAAACCTGCGTAAACCGCCCACAACCCCGAGTCCGACCGGACTGCAAGAATCGTGTAGGCCTCCTGTTCCTTGTCGTAATCCGCCTGGTAGAAATGATACCCACCCCGGTGGAGCGGATCGTTCACTTCGATCGTCTTCTCCACCACAACCTTCCCGTCCCGGATAACCGCGAGGTCGCTGAAATAATCCTTCGGCATCCCTTGCGGTTCGGCGAGATACAGTCCGAGTTCAGGGTGATCCGGCGCCCCTTCGAGCGCCCCCAGGAGCGGCGCAAGCGACATCACACCATATTCCCCCCCCTCCGGGACGACGATCCAACCCCGCAACTGCCGGTCGTTCCAGGCAACCAGCGCCTCCATGGCGGGCGTGTTGCTCTTTTCATCCGGCCGAGCGCCGACGATGCGGCCCTCAACGTCCAGCACCGGCCGCGCGCGTGGAAGATATTGAAGAACGCGGACACGCAGCGGCGTATCGCCAATCGCCGCCTCCTCCCCTTCTTTCCACTCGAAAAAACGCGCCCGCACAAAACCCTCCGGCTCGCCCCGTCCCGGGACCGCCCCCAGCCCAAGGAGCCACGGACCTTTCGCCGCATAATAGGTGATGCGAAAATCATCGAGCCGCACATCAAACGGGAGTTCGCCGATGGGGCTCCCCTTGGCGTCCACGAGAACGTGATTCGCGGTCCCTTCGTCGATCACCATGTAGCCGTGCGGAATCTTTTCCCGCCCGATCACCTTCGTGGCCAGCCGGTGCCCCGTGTCCGATCCCCACATCGCGCCGGCGAGAATCGCAAGCGAACCGAGGTGCATCGCCAGAAGGCCGGGGGACCGAAGCAGCCCCCTTGAGACGAAGAAACAGGCGACTAGCAGCGCCGCCAACAGAAACCAGAAGACCACAAGCGGCGGCGAGTTGAACATCACCCCGGCCCGCTCGGCCCCCAGGAACGCTCCGACGACCGAAAGGACCGCCAGCAGACCCATGGCCGCCAGCGGGGCCCACAACCAGATTTGACGCAGGCGTTTCACGCCCCTCACCGCCTCCCTGCCGGACCCGCGGCCGGTATCCTACCAAAACCGGTCGGCCAAAGCGACTTCGCCCCGCGCGCCGGGTTTGATATAATGACCGCTCGGCTTGCAGCGAGGCGGCAGACCATGCCGGTAAGGGCGTTTTCGGTAATCGGACTCAACCACGAGACCGCGCCGGTGGCGGTGCGCGAACGGTTCGCCCTCGGGTCTGACCTTTTGCGGCGGCTTCTCAAAACGATCCACACCGAAGACGTCTTCGAGGAGGCCCTGGTCCTCGACACGTGCAACCGGACCGAAGTGTACTTCGTCGCGCGACATGCCGAGGACCCGATGGCCTATCTGGCGGACCACATCGGCCGCCTCAAGGGAGCCGCCACGCCACGCGAAGCCAACCTCTTCTACCGTTACGACGGCCTCGACGCCGTCGAGCACCTCTTCCGCGTGGCGGCGTCGCTGGACTCGCAGATCGTCGGCGAGCACCAGATCCTCGGCCAAGTCAAGGATGCCTACCGCCTGGCCGTCGAGGGGCGGACAGCGCGGTTCTTCCTCAACAAACTCCTGCACTGGGCGTTCCGGGTGGGCAAGCGCGTCCAGACCGAAACCGATTTGGGCCGGGGCTCGGTAAGCGTGGCCCAGGCCGCGACGGAACTCGCGCGCCGAGTGCTTTCATCCATCGAGGGCAGGACGGTGCTCCTCGTCGGCGCCGGCCAGAACGCGGAACTGGCGGCCCGAGCCCTCCTCCGCACGGGCGCCGGCCGACTCATCGTCGCCAACCGGACTTTGCGGCGCGCTCAAAAATTGGCCGCCGACCTGAGGCGCCCGCCCCGGGGCGAGGACATCCCCGACGACGGCGCGGACGAAGAGCCCATCGCCTGTCCCGCGCTTCTGCGCAGCGCCTCAAGTGACCGAGACACTCCGGCGGACACCGCCGAATCCGAGCCCGGCCGGTTCCAACCGGAAGCCATCAGTCTTGAGGATATTCCAGCCGTCATCGCCGCCACCGACCTGGTCATCTCGTCAACGGGCTCGCCGGAGATCGTGCTGGACGCCGACGCGCTCGCCGAGCCGCTCAAGCAAAGCGGCCGCCCCGTCGTGATTATCGACATCGCCGTGCCGCGCGACGCCGACCCGCGACTCTCAGCGCTTCCGAACGTCCATCTTTACAATATCGACGGCCTGGAACGAATTGTCGCCGAGAACCTCGAGCAGCGGCGAAGGGAAATCCCGCGGGCCGAGGCAATCATCGCCGAGGAGGTCCGCGCGTTCAGCAAATGGGTGGATTCGCTCCAGGTGGCGCCGACGATCCGCCTGCTTCAGAAGCATTTTGCAGACCTTCAACAGGCCCTCATTGAACAGTATGGTGGGCAGTTCGGCGACGCCGACCGCCGGCAACTCGAGCAATTCATGCAGTCGGTCTGCGGTCGCATCCTGCACGACCCCATAACCTTCCTTCGCCGCGTGTCCGAGGAGGAACCAGTCAGCGAGACGCTTGCCACCGTCGAGGCCGTCCGACGGATGTTCAACCTTGATGCCCTGGACGCCGGGCCGGAGAACATCCCTCAGAGCGGCAGCGATGGAGACCGCTCATGAGCAACGGACGCGTCTATCTGGTCGGCGCCGGGCCCGGCGACCCGGGCCTTTTGACCCTTCGCGGCAGGGACTGCCTCTCGCGCGCCGACGTGGTCGTGTACGACCACCTCGTCTCGCCGCGCCTCCTGGACCTGGCGCCGCAGCGCGCCGAGCGCATCTACGCCGGCAAACAGGCGGCCGACCACACCCTGTCGCAGGACGAGATTAACGCTCTGCTGGTCGAGCGGGCCCGCGCCGGGGCGACGGTCGTGCGATTGAAAGGCGGCGACCCGTTTGTCTTCGGACGGGGAGGGGAGGAGGCGCTCGCGCTGGCCGACGCGGGAGTCGAGTTCGAGGTTGTGCCCGGCGTCACAGCCGCCGTCGCCGCCGCGGCTTACGCGGGGATACCGGTCACCCACCGCGGCCTCGCCAGTGCGGTCGCTTTTGTCACCGGCCACGAGGCGGAGGAAAAAGGCGGCTCGGCCATCGATTGGGAAGCGCTCGCTCGCTGGAAAGGCACCCTCGTCTTTTACATGGGCGTGGGAAACCTGGCCAAGATTTGCCGCAAACTGACGGACCACGGTTTGGCGCCGGACACACCGGCGGCCGCTATTCGCTGGGGCACGACGCCACGCCAAGACGTCTTGACCGCCACCGTCGCCACGCTGCCCCAGCGGGCCGCGTCGGCCGACTTGAAACCGCCCGCCGTGATTCTCGTCGGCGAAGTGGTGCGTTTGAGGGAACGCGCGGCCTGGTTTGAGAAACGGCCGCTTTTCGGCCGGCGAATCGTCGTCACCCGCCCACACCACCAGGCAACCGAACTATCCGCCCGCCTGGAAGAGATGGGCGCACGCGTGATCGAAGCGCCCGTAATCCGCATCGAACCCGCGGACCCGGCGCCGCTCAGGCAAGCCGTCGAGGAGGTCGGATCCTTCGATTGGATCGTCCTAACGAGCACGAACGGCGTTGAAGCGTTCTTCCGGGCGCTCGCGGAGGCAGGCCTCGACACCCGCGCCCTTTCGGCCAACCGCATCGCCGTCATCGGTTCGGCGACGGCCGAGCGGCTGGCCCGATTCGGCGTGCAGGCCGACCTGGAGCCTTGCGTCTTTACGGCCGAAGCCCTTGTCGAGGCCTTGGCCGCACGGGAAAACCTGAAGGGCGCGCGCATCCTCTGCCCGCGAGCGGACATCGCCCCGGAAAAATTGGCCGAGGACCTCCGCGCACGCGGCGCGCGGGTGACCGCATTGGCCGCTTACCGCACCGTCGCGGACAATTCCGCAGCCGGCGAGGTGGCCGAGATGCTGGCGCGCGACGAAATCGATTGGCTGACATTCACAAGTTCGTCGACGGTGCGGAGTTTCTTCGAAGCCGTCGCCCCCGAAACGGTGCGCCGGTCGCGCGTGCGAACGGCCAGCATCGGGCCGACGACCGCGGCGACGCTGCGCGAGTTGGGGCTAGAACCGGCGGTCGAGGCCGAACCGCACACCATCGCCGGGCTCGCCGAAACAATCGCAACCTACGAAAGAGCCTCGCAAACGTGATTGGGATATCGAAACTCTATTGCGGCGCCGAAGAAGCGTCGGACGCGCTACGCTACGGCGCAGACGGCGAAGGACCGTCCGCTGCGCCCGCCGCCCCGAAACCCGTCGTGGTCTGGAACTGTACTCGGGCGTGCAACCTGCGGTGCGTTCACTGCTACGCGACGTCGGCCAATTCCGACACGGAGACCTCGTATGCGACCGATACGGGCGAAGTCTCAACCGAGGCCGGCCTCGCCATGCTCGAGGACCTTGCACAGTTCGGCGCGCCGGCAGTGCTCTTCTCCGGCGGGGAGCCGCTCCTCAGGCCGGACCTCTTCACTCTAATTGAACGCGCCTCGGCGCTCGGCATCCGGCCCGTCGTTTCGACCAACGGGACGCTCATCGACGAGCGGGCCGCGGAGCGCCTGCGCGACGCCGGCGCCCGGTACGTCGGCATCTCGCTTGATGGAATGCGCGAAACCAACGACCGGTTCCGCGCGTGCAACGGCGCCTTCGACCGCGCCCTGGCGGGTCTCCGCCACTGCCGCCACCTCGGCATCAAAGTCGGCCTGCGCTTTACGATGATGCGGCACAACGCGGCCGAGATTGACGACATCTTCAGCCTCGTGCGCGATGAAAACATCCCGCGCCTCTGTTTCTACCATCTCGTTTACGCCGGCCGCGCAAGCCACCTCATCCATGAGGACCTGGACCATGAAGGGACGCGCCGCGCCGTGGACCGCATCATCGACCGGACCGCCGACCTTTACGCCGAAGGCCGCACACCGGAAGTCCTCACCGTGGACAACCACGCCGACGGCCCATACCTGTACCTGAGGCTGGTCCGGGAAAACCACCCGCGGGCCGAGGAAGCGCTCCGCCTGCTCCGCGCGAACGGCGGGAACGCAAGCGGTTCGCGCATTGCGGCGGTCGGCTGGGATGGGTCGGTCCACCCGGACCAATTCTGGCGGCACGTGTCGCTGGGGAACGTGACCGAGCGGCCGTTCTCGGAAATCTGGGCCGACGGGTCGCATCCTCTGCTCGATGCGCTGCGGAACCGGCAGGCCCATCTAAAGGGCCGCTGCGCCCGCTGCCGCTTTCTCGACGCATGCGGCGGAAACTTCCGCGTCCGAGCCGAGACTGTGACCGGCGACCTATGGGCGCCCGATCCGGCCTGTTTCCTGACGGACGAGGAAATCGGTGTGGCAGCCAACCCCGAGGCAATTCCGTGACGGGCGAAGAGGGCAACATCCGCCGCTACATCCCCCGGCTTATTGCCTGGGAGGTCACCCGCGCGTGCCGAATGGCGTGCAAACATTGCCGCGCCGCTTCCCGGCCGACACGGGACTCCGACGATCTGACAACCGAAGAAGGCTTTCGACTGCTTGAGAATGTCGCGTCGTTCGCGCGGCCCATCATTATCCTGACCGGCGGGGAGCCGCTGCTTCGGCCCGACATTTTCGACCTCGCCGCCCACGCGAGGGACCTCGGCCTGCCCGTCGCGCTGGCAACGTGCGGCACGGCGCTGGACGAGCGGGTCTCCACAGGCGACTCGACGTGGCGAGCGGCGGAGCGGATGGCCGCCGTCGGCATCCGGCACATTTCAATTTCGCTCGACGGCGCCTCGGCCGAGTCGCACGATGCCATCCGCGGAGTGCCCGGCGCGTTTGAGGCAGCCGTTGGCGGCATCGAGGCGGCCAAGCGAGCCGGCCTGGCGTTTCAAATCAACACGACCGTCGCGCGGCACAACGTGGACGAGGTGCCCGCCATTCTGGAGTTGGCGGTCTCGCTGGGCGCCTCGGTCTATAATCCGTTCCTCTTTGTGCCGACGGGGCACGGCCGCCAACTTGCCGACGAAGAACTCTCCGCCGACCAGTATGAAGAAACGCTCACCTGGCTCGCCGACCAGCGCGGACGATGGGATACGGGCATCCGCGTGACGTGTGCGCCGCAGTTCCAGCGCATCCTCCGCGAGCGACGCCGTCCGGGCGATCCCGAGCCGCCCGCCGATGCAGGATGCATGGGAGGCAAATCCTTCGCCTTCGTCTCTCACCGCGGAAAGGTCCAGATTTGCGGTTTCCTGGACGTTGAATGCGGCGACCTGCGGCGGGAGAACTTCGACCTGCGAAAAATCTGGGAGACGTCCGACGTCTTCCGGCGGGTGCGCGACGTGGGGGCCTACGGCGGCCGTTGCGGGCGCTGCGAGTATAACGCCGTCTGCGGGGGATGCAGGGCGCGCGCCTACGCGATGACCGGCGACTATCTCTCGGAAGAACCGTTCTGCATCTACCAACCGAGGCGCGGCGTTTCGCCGCCCCAAAACCCAACCCCCCTGAGCAACCCGGACAAACTCGACGGAACCATTCTGACATTCATCCAAACAGATTTTCCCGTTGCCGCGCGCCCATTCGAGGTTTTGGCCGCGCGCCTCAGCGTCGCGCCGCAGGAGTGCCTTGCTCGGGTTCACCGGCTGGTGGATTCCGGATTTATCAAGCGCATCGGACCCATCTTTGACTCGCGCCGCCTCGGCTACACTTCGACATTGGTTGCGGCCAGCGCGCCCGCCGAACGGCTCAGGGAAATCGCCCAACAGGTGAGCCGACTTCCGGGCGTCACCCACAACTACGAGCGGCGGCACCCTTACAACCTCTGGTTCACGCTGACGGCCCGCCCGGAAGAGGGGATCGAGCGGGCGCTGGCGGCCCTCGGCCGGGAAACGGGCCTCGAGTTTCGCAGCCTCCCCGCCCTGGCTGTTTACAAGATTCGCGTGCTCTTTGGCCCACCAAGCCGTGACGCCTCCACGACGGCCACGCCGGCGTCCCCCGGCGCGCCCGTCGCACTCGATGATGAGCAAAAGCACCTCACTCGCCTTCTCCAAGGCGGCCTTGCGTTTGAGCCCGAACCGTTTGCGCGGGTCGCGGAAGAGGTGGGTTGGTCCGTCGGCGAGGTCTTGCGGCAGGTTCACGACTGGCTCGATTCCGGCGTCATTCGCCGCTTCGGCGCGGTCGTTGACCATCAGCGATTGGGATTCAGGGCAAACGGCATGGCGGTCTTCAACGTCCCGCCGGAGCGCATCGACGCCATAGGCCGGCGCCTGGCCGAGCGTCCCGAGATCACGCACTGCTACCGGCGCCCGCCGCTTCCCGACTTTCCCTACAACCTCTACGCCATGGTCCACGGCTGCACGGAGGACGAAGTCCTCGCCCTGGTGTCCGGCATGGCCGAGGAACACAACTTGACGGACCATGACGTCCTTTTCTCCGTGACCGAATTCAAAAAGGCCCCAATGCGGTACTTTCTGGATGATGAGGCATCATAAGCCGGCCGCGCCTTGATTTTCCCATGCCCTCCGCGCAAAATCTGCGGAACCACCGCCTTGGAAGCGGATTAGAGATACACAACCCTAAAACAAAGGGGCCGGATGAGGCTTAGGACAAAAGGCGGATACAACGTGCCTCTGGCGGGGAAACCCACGGGCGAAATCCGCGCCCTTCCCGAGCCGGACGCCCTCTATTTGCCGCTCACCAGCCGCCGCTTCGCCTTCACCCAAACGGTAGTCGAGGACGGCGCGGAGGTCGCGCCGGGCGAGGTCCTTGCGACGGACCCGGCAAACTTCGATGTGCCGCTGCTCGCGCCCCGCGCGGGCACAGTCCGCCTCGGGACCGTCGAAAACCACATCACCCTCGAAAACACGCGCCGGGAAATGGAGCGCCCCGTGCAGGTGGGCACCCCCGACGGGCACAGTATTGAGGTCAAGCGCCGAAGGCTTGTGCGGCTCGGAGCCTGGCAGTTCTTCGAGGATGCCAACACCGGCCGACTGCCGGACCCGTCCGGCGTGCCGCGCGCCGTCGTCGTCTCCACGGCGCGCCTCGAGCCGTTTGGGCCGCGCGGCGACGCGCAACTGGCGGGCCGACTGGATGCATTCGAAAGGGGTCTTGAGCACCTCCAGTCGCTTCTTGAATACCAGCCGATCTACCTCGTCGTGCCGGACGTCCAAAGCCCGCTTGCCAGGGAGGTGCACGAATCGCTGCGCGGTCTGGCCTACCTGCGGATCGTCACGATTCCCTTACGGTATCCGTTTGATCATTTCGCGCTGCTGGCGCGCGGCTTGGGCCTGGAAGCCGATCCGAGTCGGCCCGTCTGGGCGCTCCGGACCGAAGGCGTCCTGGCCGTTGACCGGGCGCTCACGGCTTGCCGGGCCTGCACGGAACGGATCATCTCGTTCGGCGGGCCGGCGGCCAGGGAGCCGGCGCACCTTTCGGCCGTCGCCGGCTATCCGCTCGAAGACATCCTTGCGGGCGCCCTTTCAGAAGAGCCCGCCCGCATCATCAACGGCGGGGCCCTGACCGGCGAGACCATCGGCGAGGCGCAGAAGGGCCTGGACGCCGAGTGCGCAGGCCTGACGGTCCTCGCCGAACCGAGGCGGAGGGAACTGTTCGCGTTCCTCAGGCCGGGATGGACAAGGAGGTCCTACAGTGTCTGCTTCCTAAGCGCCCTGCGCCGGGCCGGGCCGGAACCGCTGACAACGGCGCTTCGCGGCGAGAAGCGGGCGTGCATCGCGTGCGGGTTCTGCGAAGAAGTGTGTCCGGCCCGCATCATGCCGCATCTGATTCATAAGTACCTGTATTCGGGCGCGTTGGACGACGTCGAACGGCTCGGCGTGGACCTTTGCGTCGGCTGCGGCCTGTGTTCCTACGTCTGCCCGTCGAAGATTGAACTGCGAGAGGAGTTTCTGGAGGCCCAGGAACAACTCGCCGAAGAACGGCAACATGCCGAGGAGCCGCTCGCGTGAGAGTTCTCGAGCGCCTGTTTGATCGCCTGCGGCCGACGTTCGACAAGGGGCGCCTTGCCCGCGCGCGGCCGCTTTTCGACGCGATTAACAATTTTTTCTTCGGCCCGAAGACGGTGGCCCGCGTCGCGCCGCACGTGCGCGATCCGCTCGACGTGAAGCGATACATGACGATGGCCATCGTCGGCATCGCCCCGGCCGCACTGGCCGGAATCTACTTCTTCGGCCTGCGCGTCGTGGCGATGATTCTGGTTTCCTACATCGTCGGCGGCGCGGTCGAAGTCCTTTTTGCGATCGTGCGGAAAGAGGAAATCAACGAGGGATTCCTCGTGACGGGTCTGATTTTCCCGCTGATTTTGCCGCCCGCCCTGCCTCTCTGGATGGTCGCGGTGGGGGTGGCGTTCGGCGTCATCGTGGGCAAGGAGGTTTTCGGCGGGACGGGGCGCAACCCGTTCAATCCCGCCCTCGTCGGCCGGTGCTTTCTGGCGATTGGGTATTCGAAAGCAATGACGAGCGCCTGGATCGAACCGGGCGGCGGGTGGATCGGGCGGGCGACGGAATACGTCGGCGCGGACGTCGTCTCTTCCGCCACGCCTCTGGTCCTGGCGAAGCAGGGCGAGTTCGCCCCGCTCGCGAACCTCTTCTGGGGAAACGTGACCGGCTGTGTGGGCGAAACCTCCGCGGCCGTCATTCTCGCGGGGGGCCTGTTTCTCGTCCTGGTGCGTGTGGCGAACTGGCGGACGGTGGCGGCGACGCTCGGCTCGTTCGCGCTGCTCGGCCTTCTTCTCAGGAGCCTCGTGCCGGAGCATTTCGGGCCGGTCGGCTGGCACATGCTCGCCGGCGGTCTGCTCTTCGGCGCGTTCTTCATGGCCACCGATCCCGTGACCAGCCCGATTACGAATGGGGGCAAGTGGGTCTATGGCGTTCTGATTGGCGGGCTGACGCTTCTCATACGCAGCCTGACCGGCTACGTGGAAGGCGTAATGTTCGCCATCCTCCTCGCCAACATTGCCGCGCCGACCATCGACGAGGCCGTTGCCCGGTGGCGAGTTCGGAAACTCGGGAAATGAAACGCAGCCTCTACACTCTGCTCTATGCCGCGCTGCTCGGCCTGGTGTGCGCGGGCCTCCTGACGGCCGCAAGGGAACTGACGGCCGAGCGGCAAAAGGCCAACCGGCAGGCCGAACGCGTGCGACACATCCTCGACGTGCTCGGCATTGAGCGAAAGCCGCAAGCGTCCAGTGAGGAACTCCTGGCGGCCTATGAAAAAAACGTGCGCGAGCGATGGCGCGGCGATTTACTTCTTTACGAATGCGCCGGCCCGGGCGGAAACGTTCAGGCCGTGGCGGTCCATTTCGAGGGGCCGGGCCTTTGGGGACCGATTAAGGGGTTCCTGGCCCTCGAGCCGGACATGCGAACCGTCCGGCGCGTCACCTTTTACGAGCAGGAGGAAACGCCGGGCCTGGGCGGCGAAATCTCAACGAAAGCGTTCCGCAAGCGGTTCGAGAAAAGACGCATCGTCTCGCCGGCCGGGGAACCAGGCATCAAGGTTGACGCCATCAGCGGCGCGACGATGACGAGCAACCGCGTCGAGCGGATGCTGAATCATACGATCCGGAAGGTCCTGGAGGCAGAGGCAGAAGATGAGCGCTAGCGGCGCGAACACGGGCGGCTTCTGTCCCCCGGGCGGCTGCGGCAGTCAGGGAATCCTCGTCTTCCGGGCGGGCGTCTGGAACAACAACCCCATCGCCGTCCAGATTCTGGGCATCTGCTCGGCCCTGGCCGTGACAACGCGCCTGGAGAACGCCCTGGTGATGGGGCTGGCGGTCATCTTCGTCATCGTCCTGTCGAATCTACTGCTGTCGCTTCTGAGAACCGCCACGCCGCGACGCATTCGCATGATCGCCGAAGTGGCCGTCATCGCGACGTTCGTCATCCTCGTGGACCAGTTCCTGAAGGCCTACTATCCGGACATGTCCGGGCGTCTCGGCCCCTACGTGGGCCTGATTATCACGAACTGTATCGTTATGGGCCGCGCCGAAGCGTTCGCCCTGCACAATCGGCCGGCGGTTTCCGTCGTTGACGGGGCGGCAAACGGGTTGGGATACACCATCATCCTGGCGCTCGTCGGCCTGGTCCGCGAGTTGGGCGGAACGGGGAGAATCGTCTTCGGCGAGCGGACGCTCCTCGAAATCCCCGGCTACGTGCCGAACCATGTCATGATTCTGGCGCCGGGGGCGTTCATCGCGCTGGGATTCCTGGTTGCGCTCTTTTACGCGCTCGGCCTGCAAAGGGAGCAGGAGGCGCACCCATGAACGACACGAGCGCGCTGGTAATCTTCGTGGCGGCCGTCTTCACGAACAATATCCTGCTGACTTATTTCCTCGGGATGTGTTCGTTCCTGGCCTGCTCGCGGCGGTTCGAGACGGCCATCGGCCTGGGGGCGGCGGTCACCTTTGTCCTGACCTCGACGACCATCTTGAACTATGGGATCTATTACGGCATCCTGGTGCCGGAGGCGCCGCTGTGCGCCATGGACCTGACGCATCTTCAATACATTATCTTTATCGCGGTGATTGCGGCGTTCGTGCAACTGGTTGAGATGATTATCGAGCGGTTCAGCCCGCGGCTGTATCATGCGCTCGGCATCTTCCTGCCGCTCATCACGGTCAACTGCGCGATTCTCGGCGTTGCTCTATTCATGGTCACGTTCCAGTTTACGCTCTTCCAGGCGGTCGCGTTCGGTTTTGGCGGCGGCGTCGGGTGGACGCTGGTCATCGTCCTTTTGACGGGGCTGCGGCAGAAAATGGGGTATGCAAACCTGCCGGCCCCGTTCCGCGGCGTCGCGATTACGATGATTGTCACAGGCGTCATGGCCATGGCCTACATGGGCTTCGCCGGCATGGTCTCGATTCAGTAGCGGGCGGATATGATCTACCTGGCATCGATTCTGGTTTTCGGCGGGCTGCTGGTGGCGCTGGCGGCTTTCCTGGTCGTGGCCGAGCGGTTCCTCCTCGACTACGGCGTCTGCCAGGTAAGCATCAACACAGGAGAGCGGGTCCTGGAGATCGAGGGCGGCCAGACGCTCCTTGAAGCCCTCAATGGCCGGGAGATTTACGTCCCGTCGGCCTGCGGCGGCCAGGGCACGTGCGGCTACTGCAAGGTCACGGTTTCTTCGGGGGGTGGGCCGGTCCTGCCGACCGAACGGCCGCTGCTCGACCGCAAAGAAATTCGGGCCGGTGTCCGTCTCGCCTGCCGGATTAAGGTTCGCGGCGACCTTGAGATCCGCATCCCCGAGGAGATCCTGAACGTTCAACTCTACTCGGCGGAGGTCGAACATACTCGCGACCTGACCTACGATACGAAAGAGATTCGCCTGCGGCTCCTGGAGCCGCCCGCCATCGAACACCGGCCCGGCCAATACATCCAGATTCAGGCGCCGTCGCCTCAGGGGCCCGTCTGGCGGGCCTATTCCATCAGTTCGCCGGTCTATGAGCCGAACGCCGTCGAACTGGTCGTGCGCCTGGTGCCGGGCGGCATCGCTTCCACCTACCTTCACAATCTGAAGGAAGGCGATCCAGTCACCTTCACCGGCCCATTCGGCGAGTTTCGACTGAACGAAGACCCCGAGACGGAAATCGTGTGCGTGGCCGGCGGCTGCGGCATGGCGCCCGTCAAGAACATTATTTACAGCCTTTGCCACCGGTGGCCCGGACGCTCCTGCCGGCTTTTCTTCGGCTGCCGCACCACGCGGGACATCTACTACCTGGACGAGTTCCGCGAACTGGCGAAAGAGCACCCCAACTTCCGCGTTGTTTACGCCCTCTCGGAAGAATTGGAGCCGGAGGAACCGTGGGACGGCGAGACGGGATTCATCCACTTGGCGGTGGACAAGTATCTGGAACCGGGCGTCAAGCGCCAGGCGTTCCTCTGCGGACCGCCGGTTATGATCGAAGCCGTCCAGGACGTTCTCGCCGCGAAAGGCCTTGAGCCCGACGACGTCTTCTTCGACGACTTCGGTTTAGCCGCGCCGCCGGCGCGCGTTGCCGGTCTCGTTGGGGCGGTATGAGCACGCCGAAAACAACATCAACCGGAATCGACCTCGGCTCGCGATTGACAAAGGTTGTGCGCGCCGGCCCATCGGCCGAAATCCTCGACTCGCGCATGTTCGACACCGGCCACGATCCACTGGCCCACCTTCGGGAAATCCTAAAGGGCTCCGGCGATGAGCCAACTGTGGCAACCGGCTACGGGCGGAACCTCGCTGAAGCGCATCTCGCCTGCCCGGCGGTCACGGAGATCCGGGCATGTGCCCGCGCCGCTCGTCACCTTTGCCCGGATGCCGGCAGCGTCATCGACATCGGCGGCCAGGATTCCAAGGCGATTGAACTCGCCGAAGGCGGCGGCTTCGGCCGCTTCGAAATGAACGAACGCTGTGCCGCCGGCACCGGACGGTTCCTGGAGGTGATGGCGGCAGCGCTCAGCTACTCGCTCGAGGAGTTCGGCACCGAGGCCCTTCGCGCGGACCGCCCCGTGAGCCTGACCAGCAAGTGCACCGTCTTTGCCGAGTCGGAGGTGGTGTCGCTCATAGCGCGCGGCGAGGACCGCCGGCGGATCGCCCTCGGACTCCACGTGGCCACGGCGCAGCGCGTGGCCGCCATGGCCTCGCGGATTGAACTCGGGGCCAAGACCCTGTTCGTCGGCGGCGTCGCCTGTAATCCGTGCATGCAAAAGGTTCTGGCAGCCGAACTGCCCGGCGAACTGGTTGTGCCGGAGCGGCCGGAACTTGCCGTCGCCCTCGGCGCCGCCCTCATCGCGATGGAAATCCAAGCGTCCTAACCCGCCAAGTCACCCTCGTCCCACCGGCCATGCCCCGGGGCCCTCGGGCAAGAGGCAAACGAAAAACGAGGCAAACCTTGCGAAACGGTGCCGCCGATGGAAACAGACGGCTGGACGGCAGGGGTTGACCGGCCAGGGTTGCATTTGCGCAGGGTTTCGGCCTATAATAATCCACGCAAGCACTGCAAGGGGTTTGTGTGGAAAGATACCAGCGAATGCCGACAAGAACGACGGCGCTGATGATTGTCCCAACCCTGATATTTGCCGCAGCAGGCTGTGTCGGGACGGGGCAGGTCACTCCGGACCGGTGCCGGGGAGGCGGTATGTTTTTCATTTGAGCGATGCTGGGTGAGTCCCCTATAATTGCCGCGCGTATCTCAGGAGAAGGGTGGGCCGCCGTGCGGCCCTTTGTTTAGAGGGCGAGACGCGTGCTGACGTTTCGTGTACTGGTTGATGGGAAACCGCCTCCTGAACTCGACCTGGATGTGATGTATCTGACGAGTTTGGAGGGCCAGCCGGTCCGCGGGCGGTTTCGCTATGTGCCGCAGAACGGTCTGCTTTTCTGCGAGCGGCGGGCCCAAGGGCTGGCCGCCTTGAACCTGCCGTGGTCCGTGCGTGGCGAAGGGCGGCTGATGCTCCGGACGTCCCTTCTGCCCGACGCCGATGAGCCATACCTCCTGCCGCTGGAACTGGCGCGGGGTCACGTGGCGGACGTCTGGCGCAAGAAGGAAGACTGGGGCTACATTTACACCGAGCCGATCGAAGGGATCGAGGAGGAGTTGGCGGCGGCGAAGTTGCTCCTGGCCCGAGCCGTGACGGTTCGGGACGCGCCGGTGGTGGCGGCGGACCTGGCGGAAGAGGCGCTCGCGCGGGCCGTCGCGCTCGGCGAAACGCTGGCTCTGGCCGACGCTCGCAACGGTATTTCGGCGCGCCGCGCACGAGGCCAGTTGGGCGCCGTCGACTTCGGATGCCACTGGGAACTTGCCGACGAAAACCCCAAAGTCCGGGAACGGTTCGCCAAAATCTTCAACCATGCGACGCTGCCTTTCGTCTGGCGCCGCATCGAGCCGCGCGAGCAGGAATTCAACTGGGCGTGGCACGACGGGTGGGTCCAGTGGTTCGGAGCGAAGGGTATCGTCGTCAAGGGCGGGTCCCCCGTCCGTTTCTCCGAGGCACATCTGCCCGACTGGGTTTGGGTCTGGGAAACCGATTTCGAGGCTGTTCGCGACTACGTCTTCGATCACGTCGAGCGGTGCGTGCAGCGCTATCACGGCCGCATTGACTATTGGGATGCCGTCACCGGCCTGAACGTGGAGAATTGCCTGGGCTTTTCGCTCGACCGCATTCTGGAACTCACACGCATCGCCGCTCATGCCATCAAGCGGACCGACCCGTCGGCCAAGGTGGTCCTTGATCTTCTGTACCCGTGGGGCGAGTACTATGCCACCAACCAGCGTTCCATCTGGCCTTTCCATTATGCCGAGATGAGCATCAACGCGGGTGTGCCGTTCGACGCGGTAGGCCTGCAAATCTTCTTCGGCACGGCCGGCCAGGGGTTCCATTGCCGCGATATGCTGGCCGTTTCAGGTCTGCTGGATCAATTCGGCATGCTCGGCAAACCGGTTCACATCACCGCCGTCGGCGTCCCGTCCGCCTCTTTTCCTGATGAGGGCGCAGCGGTCGGGAATGCGAATCACCAGCCGGGCGCCGGCGGCGTCTGGCGGAAGCCATGGGACGAGGCCGTCCAGGGCGGCTGGCTTGACGATTTCTATCATGTTGCTATCTCCAAGCCCTTCGTGACGGCCGTTTCGTGGCGCGATTTCTCCGACCATCAGCCCCACTATTTTCCCCACGGCGGTCTGCTCAGAAAGGACCTGCATCCGAAAATCGCCTACCGCAAACTCTTGAGCCTGAGGCAGGAGATTTGGCCTCACGGTGTCTCGGCCGCCGCAGACGCCGACATCCTCTAGCCGGAGACGTGACCCGCGCCCGCCGATTGTCCTTTGACCGGGCCGCCCCGATCGGCATAATGGCGGCCATGCCCCTTTCCTCCGAAGTAAATTCGCGGACCGCGCGGCCGTGGGTTGCCCGGAGCGAACAGGCCGTTCTGGTTCTTTTGGCGCTGGCTGTGGTGTCGGGCGTCGCGTGGCGGGCCGTTGACCATTGGCGCATCGGCGCCGAGCCCCTCGAGGTCGTTCCACCGCCCGACGGGCCGACCTATCGCGTCAACGTAAACGTCGCCGACTGGGTCACGCTGGCGCTGGTGCCGGGGATCGGTGAGAAGAGCGCGAAGAAGATTGTGGCGGCGCGCGAGGCGCGCGGCGGGCGGTTCGCCTCACTCGACGACCTCCGAGAAGTGGACGGCATCGGGGAAAAAACCCTTGCCAAACTCCGCCCCTACCTGTTCCTGGCCGAGCCCAAGGCCGACGACGAGCCCATCCGCATGCTCGACGACCGATAAAGGCCGCAGCGTTGCCCCTTTGTCACTTCCGTGGTATGATTTTTTCGCTCGCTGAATGGGTGCTGAGTCTATGGACCGATTTGAACTGGCGTCGGATTTCGCTCCGAAAGGCGACCAGCCCAAGGCCATCGACGCGCTTATCTCCGGGCTCGAGGCCGGCCGCCGCTTCCAGACCCTGCTGGGCGTCACGGGGAGCGGTAAGACGTTCACGATGGCCAACGTCATCGCGCGCGTCCAGCGCCCGACGCTCGTCATCAGCCACAACAAGACCCTCGCCGCCCAACTCTACAGCGAGTTCAAGGAGTTCTTCCCGCACAACGCCGTCGCGTATTTCGTCTCGTACTACGACTATTACCAGCCGGAAGCCTACATCCCCGCCCGCGACATCTACATCGAGAAGGACGCGTCTATTAATGACGATATCGACCGGCTGCGCCTCCGGGCCACCAGCGCCCTGGCGAGCCGCCGCGACGTCATCATCGTCGCCAGCGTCTCCTGCATTTACGGCCTGGGCGCCCCCGAGGACTACGAGGGGATGGTCGTTTCAGTTTGCCGGGGCGAGCGGGTTGAGCGCGACGACCTGCTGCGCCGCCTCGTGGACCTTCAATACGAGCGGAACGACGTCGATTTCGGTCGCGGCCGGTTCCGCGTGCGCGGCGACTGCGTGGACATCCAGCCGGCCTACGAGGAGTTCGCCTACCGCATCGAACTTTTCGGCGACCACCTCGACCGCCTGACTATGATTAACCCGACGAGCGGCGAGATCCTTGGGACCGAAGAGCGGGTCTTTATCTATCCCGCCAAACACTATTGTCTGCCCGATGATCGCGTCGATCGGGCGTGTGTTGCCATTGAGGAGGAACTCGCGGAGCGGCTCGGGGAACTGAGGCGCGAGGGAAAACTGCTGGAGGCCCAGCGCCTCGAAGCACGCACCAAGTACGATCTGGAGATGCTCCGCGAGGTGGGCTACTGCTCGGGAATCGAGAACTACAGCCGCCACCTTTCCGGCCGCGGGCCCGGCGAGAGACCCTATTGTCTCCTCGACTATTTCCCCGACGATTATCTTATGTTCGTCGATGAGAGCCACGTGACGATTCCGCAGATTCGCGCCATGCACGCCGGCGACCGCAGCCGCAAACTCGTCCTCGTCGAGCACGGGTTCCGCCTGCCGTCGGCGCTGGATAACCGCCCCTTAAGGTTCGACGAGTGGGAAGCGCTGGCGAAGCCGGTCGTCTTCGTCTCCGCCACGCCCGGCGAGTGGGAGATCGAAAGGAGCGGAGGCGAGGTTGTTGAACAGGTCATCCGGCCCACGGGCCTCGTGGACCCCCAGATCCGCGTCGAGCCGGCGCGCGGCCAGGTGGAACATCTGGTCGGCGAGATCCGAAAACGCGTCGAGGCCGGCGAGCGCACCCTCGTCACGACGCTGACGAAACGCCTCGCCGAGGACCTCGCCGAGTATTTCCGCCGCGCTCGCATCAAGTGCGAGTATCTGCACAGCGAGGTCAAGGTCTTCGACCGGAGCAAAATCCTGCGCGACCTGCGCCTCGGCAAGTTCGACGTGGTCGTCGGCATCAACCTCCTGCGCGAAGGTCTCGACTTGCCCGAAGTCAGCCTCGTCGCTATTCTGGATGCCGACCGCGAGGGGTTCCTTCGCTCCGAGACGAGTTTGCTTCAGACGATCGGCCGCTGCGCGCGCCACGCCGGCGCCGCGGTGATCCTTTACGCCGATGTCGTGACGCCCAGCATGCAGCGTGCCATGGATGAAACCCGCAGGCGGCGCGAGAAGCAGATGGCCTACAACCGCGAGCACCACATCAGGCCCGAGACGATCCGCAAGGCCGTCCGGGCCGGCATCGAAGCCGAGGTTCGGGCCCGCCGGCCGGCCCGGCAGGCCGTGCGCCTCTCGGAACAGGACTTTGCGCGCTCGGAACTCGTGCGCGAACTGGAAGCCGAAATGCATCGGGCGGCCGAGCACCTGAAATTCGAACGGGCCGCCGAACTCAGGGACCGAATCAAAGGACTCCTCCATGAAACCCAAACGCCCTCCTAGCACCATCCCGATGGACCGCCTCAAGACCCGGGCCCTCCAGAGCCTCCAGCCGCTCTTGACCCTGGCTCTCGACGAAGACATCGGCCCCGGCGACCTTACGACCGACGTCCTCATCGACAGCGAGGCCGAGGCCGAGGGTCGCCTCATCGCCTGCGCCGGCGGCGTCGTGGCGGGCCTGTTGTTCGTGGGGCCGATCCTCCGGCGCGTCGATGCGCGCCTGGGATTCGAGCCTGAGGTCGAGGACGGAGCGGGCGTCCAGACCGACCGCCTCCTCGGCCGCATCACGGGCCCCCTCCGGCCCATGCTGACCGCCGAACGCACCATGCTCAACTTCCTTCAGGGTCTCTCGGGCATCGCCACGCTGACGCGAAAGTACATCGACGCCGTGGCCGGCACCGGCGTGGTTGTCCTGGACACGCGAAAAACCACGCCGGGATGGCGGTATCTGGAGAAGTATGCGGTCCGCGCCGGCGGCGGAACCAATCACCGCACGGGACTGCACGACGGCGTCATCATCAAGGACAATCACCTGGCCGTGCGGGCGCCGAACCACGTCGGCGAGACCATCGCCGGCCTCGTCCACGAGGCTCGGTCGCGCATCTCGCCGGAAATCCCCATCCAGGTCGAAGTCGAGCGGCTCGACTATCTCGAGGAGGTCCTGGCGTCGGAGCCCGACGTCGTTCTGCTGGACAACATGACTGTCCAAACGTGTCGCGACGCCGTGGCCCTGCGCGGCCGCCTTTTCGACGATGGCGGCCCGGCGCTGGAAGCCTCCGGCGGGATTAGCCTCGACAACGTGCGCCGGTTTGCCGAAACCGGTGTGGACCGCATCAGCATAGGTGCGCTGACGCACAGCGCACCTATCCTGGACATATCCTTGGAAATCCAACGAGGCTAGGAAGAACGTGCGCCGCTGCGATCTATCCGTGGATCCGCGAGCATCGTTGGCGCTTCGACGCCGGCGCGGCCGGCCGGTTCCGCCCGACGAGTTGGCCGCCTCCCTGGAGATGACGTCGGCGGAGTTGGCTGCCGTGACCGCTGCGCTGTCGGCGGCCGGATTTGTCGTCGAGTTGCACCCGATGTTGGGCCTGCGGCTGGTCGAGCCGCCGGCGGCGCTGCGCGCCGAAGAGATCGCCTGGAACCTGCGGACCGGCCGCGTCGGCCGCCGCGTACGCTGCGTCGGCACAACGGCCTCGACGAATGATCTGGCCTGGGACGCTGCCGCGCGAGGCCGCGGCGAAGCGGACGGACTGACGGTCTTCGCCGAATACCAATCCGGGGGCAGGGGGCGGCGAGGAAGCCGCTGGCTGGCTCCACCACACACCTCGTTGCTCTGCTCGGTCGTGCTGTGGGTGGCGCCTTCGGCGACGCGCAGCGCGGCCCTCACCCGCGGGGCCGCCGTTGCAGCCGCCGAGGCGATCGAGGAGCAGTGCGGCCTTTCGGTCGGCATCAAGTGGCCGAATGACATCATCGTCGAGGACCGCAAGGTGGGGGGCATTCTCGTGGAGGCCCGACCCGGCGCGCGGGGGGCGAGCCCCGTCGTGCTGGGCATCGGCCTGAATTGCCGGCAGAGACCCGAGGCGTTTCCTCCCGACATTCGAGAAAGCGTGGCCAGTTTGGCGATGTGCGGCGCGGAGGTGGACCGGACGCTCCTCGCCCGTTCTCTGCTCGAGCGCCTGGACCGCACCTGCGCAGGGGAGGGCGGAAGCGAAAGGGCCGAGGAAATCCGACGCGAGGCCGCCCGCCGCTGCTGCACGCTCGGCCGGCGGCTAACCCTCCTTGAGGGGGACGCGACCTACTGCGGGGAGGTGGTGGCTCTCGACGCCGACTACGCTCTGGTGCTGCGCCTGGTGGATGGGGGTCTGCGGCGGTTTTCTGCCATGACGGCCCACGTGGTCGGCGGAGGGAGACCGACAGGGCCCGAAAAATCGACGTGAAAGTGGCACCTGCGCGTAAGGTGGGCGCCGGTGACTGAAAAGGCTCAAATCCGGCACAATACCCCGTAACTGCTTGTTAATAAAGGACTTGTGTGCTTGCTAGGGCTGGCTGCCCGGGGCGGTCCTCGCGCCGGTTTTGACGGAGAACCCCTTTCACGTAGATTTACAATGTTGGCGTGGCGAAGGCGGCCGAGGTGCCGGCCGCGTTATTTTGGCCCAACGGGGAAAGATGGGCACTATGCGGGAGATGGGTAAAAACACTGAAGCCGAGCCGTGTTCCGGCCGATAAGGAGTTTGGCGTGCTTACGCCGAAGGAACAGTTTGCCATGGCGTTTGGTTGGAAAATGACGGAATTGGCAGGCGGCAAGCGACAGCCGGCCCGTCGTGCCGCCGCCCGGCTCGTGGCGCCCATAAAGGAGGTGACGACCGATCGGGGCGACGCACGGGAGAGTCTTTAGGGACTATCGCCGTGCCCGTATGGGCAGGCGGGTGGTGTCACGAAGGGCCGGAAAAACTTTCTAACCGTTGCGAATAGGCCCTGGATGGGCAATCGAAAGGCGAAAAAGGAGGATTCGATGATGAAACGCACGATGAAAAGAGGTTTTACACTGGTTGAAATCCTGATCGTCGTAATCATCTTGGGCATCTTGGCTGCCATCGTGATCCCGCAGTTCACCGAGGCGTCCAGCGAGGCCCGGGTCTCAAACCTCATGACCAACCTCCAGACGATCCGAAGCCAGTTGCTCCTGTACAAGACGCAGCACAAGGAGGCCTATCCGGCCGCCGACACGGGTGACACCGGAGATACCTTCGTGTCGCAGATGACGCAGTACACCGATGCGGACGGCGACACGAACGCGACGCCCTCCTCGGATTATCCGTACGGGCCGTATCTTATGTCGGTTCCGAGCAACCCGGTTTCCGGGGACAACACGGTGGTGATCCAGCAGACCGGGACCACGGCCTTTTCGGCGCCCGCCGCCGATGCCGGCTGGTGGCTCAACACCGTTACGGGCGAGTTTCGCGCCAACCTCACGGACAGCCACACCACCACGGACGGCTTGACGAAGTTGAATGAACTGTAACGCTGTGGGTGCGCAGCGGTAACCGCCGGCCTCTTCGTGTAGGGGCGAAGAGGCACTGGACCCGGGGGCGGAGGCGTGTGGTGCGCCGGCCGCCCTCGGGTTATTTTATGCCCCGAGGCTGCGGGCGGTCGAACGGGCCTGGGCCGTCGGAAGGACGGCCCGTTCCCGTTGTCCCTCGGAAAAGGTCGGGCGGGCCGGAACGGCACCTTGGCCGCCCAGGCCCACAAAAGTCCCCCCCCTCGGGCCAGCCCGAATACCTTAAGCGAGAAACGGCTTTCTGCCGATAAATGCCATGTATGGCCGGGGGGGAGGCGCCATGCGCCTTTTTTCGCCCTATGGCTGTAAAGATGGGCAGAATGGGGAGAATGGATAATGCTAGTCCGGCACATTCAAAACATAGCCCAGGGCCTGGTTCTTATCGCGCTTGTGCTGGCTCTCATTGCCGCCGCCTTGTGGATTCGACCGCTTGCGATTGAACCGAAAGCGCAGGCGCGGGCCGAAACGCCCAACGTCGGCGCCCGGGGCATTCCCGATGCGGGACTCCAGAGGGAGATGATCATCAAGGAACTCAGGGCGATGAACCAGCGCCTGGCATCCATCGAGGCGGGATTGACGGAGGGCCGCTTCCACGTCCAAACGTCGGAAGCGGAGGAGGGCGCCGAGCAAAAGAAGGGGGCAGCCCCGTGACAGCAGGAAGGCCTGAGCGCATCGCACGCGCGGGTTTTACGCTGGTCGAGTTGATGATTGTCCTGGTGGTGCTGGCGATCATCGCAGCCGTTGTGCTTCCGAACATCGGCTCCAGCGCTGATACGCAAGTGACGAGTGCGGCCCGGGTGGTGGCGGGCGACCTGGAACTGGCGCGCAGCATGGCGCTGACGACCCAGCGGCCCCACGCCCTGGTTTTTCGGTTGGACCGGGCCGCTTACAAGGTGGTCGCGAACTATTTGGGCGAGCCGTACAACAGCGTGGACGCGGTTACACACCCGGTCAAGAGCGGTGAGGACCTCGAAGTGGTTCTGGCCGACCTGGGGGGGATGGGAAAGGTTGTCGTGACGGACGTGGATTTCGGCGGCGACTCGTACGTGACGTTCTCCGCCGAAGGCGAGCCGTCCAGCGGCGGGTCGGTCACGATTGCGGCCGGGGCGAGCGAGGCGGTGGTCTCAGTCGAGGCACTGACGGGGGCTGTGTCCGTCGCGCGGACAGGCGGCTGACGAAACCGGGAAGAGGGCACATGGCAAGGGTACTGCCCATCGGGCTCGACGTCGGGTCCGCGACCGTGCGGATGCTTCAGTTGGCGGGAAGCGACCGCGACCTGCGGGCGGTGGAGGCGGCCAAGTTCGTCGTCCCGGAGGAGGCGAAGAAGGACCCGCACACGCGGCACCAGGCAATTGTGGAGGGCATCCGGCGTGTCCTGCGCGACCGCCGCTTCCGCCGACGCGAAAGCGTCATGGTTCTCCCAGGGGACCAGTTGGCGGTCCGCAATGTTCGGATGCCCAAAATGCCGGATGAGGAACTGGCCACGGCCGTCAACTGGGAGGCCCAGAACAAGTTCCCCTTCGACACGGCGACGGCGGTCATCCAATACCTGCGGGCCGGCGAGGTCCCCCAGGGGGACCAGTTGCTCGACGAGGTCATCTTGTTCGCCGTGCCGCGCGCCGAGGTGGATAGGCACACCCAGTTGGCCCGCGAGGCGGGCCTCGAGGTGGTCAGCCTGGATGCGGAGTGTTGTGCCGTGTTTCGCGGTTTCGAGCGGTTCCTGCGGCGGCGTGAGGATGAGAACGTCGTCAGTGCCTTTGTGGATATCGGTGCTCGGACAACGGTGGTGATGGCGCGTGGGCGGGAGATCGTCTTCGTCAAGGCGATTCCGATCGGCGGCGCTGTCTTCAACCGCGCCGTCGCCGAGTGCCTGGAACTTTCCGTGACCGAGGCTCAAGCGCTTCGCCGCCGCCTGGCCCGCCGCAACCGCGACGAAGTTGAAAAGTCCGAGCAGTCCGAGCAGATTCGCCGCGCGGTCGGCGACGCCATCCGCCTCCATCTTGAGGACCTCGCGAACGAAATCGGGCTATGCCTCCGCTACTACGGCGTCACGTTTCGCGGCGGCCAGCCGGCGAAAATCGTTTTTACAGGTGGCGAGGCGCACGACCCGGCGATTCCGGCGGCACTGGCGGACCGTTTGGAGATTGAGGCGGAAATTGGGGACCCGTTCCGCACCGTGCGGACCGATCAGTTGGGTCCGGTGCTGGACCGGCGGGCGTGCCGGGGCGAATGGGCCACGGCCTTCGGACTCAGCCTGAAAGGGCTCCATCTGGAGGACAGCCTCCAGCGGGGCTGCGCCGCCTGACCCAAGCGAGGAGCGAGCCGTGCGCGAACTTGAGTTCTTGCCGGAAGATTACATTCGGGCGCGGTTCCACCGCCGGGTCCGCTTCATCCGGTCGTGGCTTCTGCTGGCGCTGGGTCTGGCGATGGTGCTCTGGAGTTTCAAGATGGGGGCATGGGTGCACGATGCGAAGGCGGAACTTCAGGCGCTGCGCGGAACGGGATTTGCCGTCGGCGTCGATGTAGAGAAGGTCGAGATGCTCCAGGCCGAGGAGCAGTCCTACCGTCGCCGCCTCGAAGCGCTCGAGCACCTGCGGCCGAAGGTGTCCACCATGGGCCTCGTGGCCGCTCTGGCCGACCTCGTGCCGGACAGCGTCGTTCTCGAAGAAGTCCACCTGGCCGGTTTGGGTAGGACGGACGGCGATGGGGCAAGGCTGCGCGTCGCCGGACGAGCCTTGACCGAGGTGCTTGTCACGCGGACGCTCGGCGCCTTGGAAGCGTCGCCGCACTTCGAAGGCGCCGTCCTCGTGGAGTCCAGGCCGGAGGAGGGCAAAAACGGTCCGCAACGCTTGTTTGTGATCGAGGTTAATCCAAAGCCCGCCGTGGAAACAGAGGGAGCCAAAGGTGACATACCGCCCGGTGACGCGCAGACGGCTGGCCGTTGATCGGCACCAGTTGCTGATCCTGCTGGTCGCGGCCGTGATGATCGGTAGTTTCCTGCTGCTGGTCCTCTGGCCGCAGCAGCGGCGATTGTCCGCCCTGGGCACGGCGGTGGCGCGGGAACGGACGCTCGTGAAGCAGAAGGTGCAGACCAGCCGCAAAGGGATTTACGTGGGGGCGCGGATCGCGGGCCTGCGTAAAGCGCGTGGGTTCCTGGAGGACCGGCTCCCACCGGAGCCGCGCCTCGCGGAGTTTCTCGAACAGGTGGCTGAATGTGTCGCAGCCGAGCCCCTCGTCTCGCACGAGGTTCAGCGCGCCGATGCGGAGTCCCAGGACCGGGTGCCGGCCGTTCCGATTCGGCTGCGTCTCGTCGGGCCGTTCGAGGCCGTGTATCGGTGTCTGGCCGGCATCGAAGGGCTGAGGCGCGCGAGCCGGTTCCGCCAGCTGCGTCTGGCGCGCGCAGCAGGGAAGGAAGGCGTCGTGGCCGAGGCGACCATCATGGTTTATTACCTCCCGTCGGTGGAGGTTGACGAACCGGCAGGCGGGAGGGGCCGTGCCGAAGGGCATCCCCCTGAAAGGGATAAGGTGGTGGCCGGATGAGTAACGAGCGAAGACACACAGGGTCGGCGGACAAGGAGGCCGGGATCCCTTTCGGGGGGACGCCTCACGGCACCGCGGGACTTCTGGCCTGGTTCGCAGGAAGCCCGCCTGCCGGTCGGGCAGGGACGAGGGGGTGGTGGGCCACGAGAAAACGGCAGTGGCTCAAAACCTTCATGACGACCTTGCTTCTCCTGGCCGGCCTCGGAGCGTGGGCGCTGGCGGTTGTTCAGCCCTGGGTCGTCCGGCCCGGCGATCCGGGTATCGTCGCGCTGCCGGCCGTCACCGTGAATCCCGAGAAGGTGCGTTCGGTGGCGCGGGAGGTGGAGCAATTGTGCAGCGAATGGAAGGAAGTGGCTGTGCGGCCGCTGCGTTGCAACCCCTTTGCCACCGGCCGGGAGGAGCGGGAAGTTTCCGCCGGGCCGCTGGAACCGCGCGAGGCGGGCGAACCGGCGCGTGCGCCGGCTTCGGTGACGGCGCGCCAGTCGGACGCCGCCCCTGAACCGAAGGCCCTGCTGGCGGACCTGAAGGCCCTTCGCCTCGAGATGACGCTCGTCGCGCCGGGCGGTGAGCGATGGGCCGTGATTAACCAAACCGATTACCGTGAGGGCGACACCGTCGCCGGCATGGAGATCGTCGAAATCCGTGAGGGAGAAGTCAAACTGCAACGAGGCGGCGTCACCTGCCTGTTGCGGATGAACTGAAAGGACGTCTCATGAGTCCGCGGACCGAAGCGGGGGAACGCAAACGATGGCGGCACTGGATACTGGCTGCGATTCTGGCGGCTGGGTTTCTGGCCATTGGCTCGACCGCCATGTCCCAGCAACCGGCGGCCGAGGAGGAGGCCACCGAGCCTGAGGCCGGCGGCGCCGAGACCGCCGAACCGGCAACCAACACCCCCGAACCGTCCGTCAAAGTTACCGAGGCCGGCATCATTCTTCACGTCAGGAATGAGGACCTGACCCGCGTCCTCGAGCAACTCTCCCGTTTGGGAGAAGTCAACCTCGTCGCCAGCAAGGGCGCAAAGGGGACGATCTCGGCGGACCTCTACAGCGTAACCCTGGAGGAGGCGCTCGACGCAATCTGCCGCGCGAACAACCTGCGGTGGGTCCGCGAGGACAACTTTATCTACGTCCACACGCCGGAGGAACTCGATGCCATCGCCAAGGACGAGGCCCGGATGGAGACCCGGGTGTTTCGCCTGAAATACCTGACGGCCGTGGACGCGCAAAAACTAATCACGCCGGCGCTGTCGGGAAAGCACAAGATCGAGGTGACCACGGCGTCGGAAACGGGCATCGGCTCCAACAGCGCTCAGGCGGGTGGTGATAGTTATTCGCTGGAGGACGCGATCATCATCCACGATTTTCCGGAGAACCTCGAGGAGGCGCGTAAGATCCTCGAGGAAATGGACCGCCGACCCCGTCAGGTCCTTGTCGAGGCCACGATCCTGGAAGTGACCCTTGAGAACGATACGAGCCTGGGTGTGAACTTCAACGCGCTGGCCGGCGTGGATTTCCGCGACCTGACGACCCCGGCCAGCCCGACGACGGCCGGCGCCACCGTCATGGCCGACGCCGCCGACACGACCAACGCCGTCCCCTGGGGCCAGGCTTACACCGCGGGTTTTGCCACCGCCGGCACCGGCATCAACATCGGCGTAGTCACGAACAACGTCTCCTTCTTTATTCATGCCCTGGAAGAGGTAACGGATACGACGGTCTTGAACAACCCGAAAGTGCTGGCGGTGAACAAACAGCGGGCCGAGGTGAAGGTCGGCGTGCAAATCGGTTACGTCACCACCGAAACCAGCGCCACGACGACCACGCAAACCGTTGAGTTTATGGATACGGGCACCAACCTTTTATTCCGGCCCTTTATCGGCGACGACGGGTACATCCGGATGGAAATCCATCCGGAGGTTTCGAGCGGCGTGGTTCGGACGGTGGGCGACCAGCAAGTGCCCGACAAGACCTCGACGGAAGTCACCTGTAACGTCATGGTCAAGGACGGCCACACAATCGTCATCGGCGGCTTGTTTAAGGAGGACATGACCATCAGCCGGAACCAGGTTCCCGGTCTGGGCAACGTTCCCGGCCTGGGCTGGATGTTTCGCAGCAAGGAAAACGACACGCTTCGCAAAGAGATCATCGTCCTGCTCACCCCGCATATCATCGAGAACTACGAGGAAGCCAACGCGCTCGGGGAACAGTTGCGCGACGATGCCGAGCGGCGATGCCTTGGCATGCGCGAAGGCTTCTACAGTTTCACCACCGAGCGGATGACCGTGGGTTACCTCCACGAGGCCGACCAGGCGTGGCGCACGTTTCAGGAGACCCGGACGCCGAAGGACCTGAACCGGGCGTGGTGGTACGCGCGGCTGGCGCTGAACGTCGCGCCGAACAACCTCAAGGCCCTGCGCCTGAAGGACAAAATCCTCTCGGAAAAGCACGGCAAACCGATGCGCCCGGCTCCCTGGACCATCTGGGACACTATCCGGGAGCGGCTGAAGCCCCCCGATCGGACCAGGGGCCTGAAAGGCGAGACGCCTGCGGAAACGCCTGCTGCAGGCCCTGAGTCCCGGCGCGCCGGGACCGAACCGGAATCCGAGGCGCGCGGCATCTCCGAGGCGGAGTCGCCTCCCATTGAGGAAAAGCAGACGCCTGCCCCCCAGACCGGGACGACGCATGACAATCAGGAACCTTCCGTTGCTGGAGCCATTGCGGAGGAAAACCATGAAACGAATTAAACGCGCAGTTCTCTTTGCCGCGATTGTGTGTGGGGTTCTGGCGGCCGGATGCGGAACCACCCACATGGAGCGGAAACGCGCCGAAGCCCAAGAGCGGTGGGCCCTGTCGCGGGTCCGGATGGCCGTGAAACTGGCGGAAGGGTGCTACAAGCGCGGAGAACTCGGTCTCGCACGCCAGCACATTGAGGAAGGCATCAAGACCGGCGCATCCTACGCGCCGCTGTATATCCTGGCGGCACGCCTCGCGGCCGAGAACGGCGAACTGGATACGGCCCGCCACTACGCGGAAACCGCCCGGGCCACCGACCCCGATTCCCCCGAGGCCTGCTATGTCCTCGGAACCATTGAACAGGCCCTCGACCACGCCGACCGGGCCCTCGAGGCGTTTTCCGAGGCGGTGAGGCTGAATCCGGACCGGCCGGCCTACGTCCTGGCCGAAGCGGAACTCCTCGCCGACCAGGGCCGCATCGAGCAGGCCGCCGAACGGCTCAGCGACGCTGCCGGACGGATGCCCGGCCAGGCCCAGGTCCATGCCGCTCTCGCGGACATCCTGTGCCTTCTGGACCGATACGAGGAGGCGGCGGGTTCCTACCGGATTGCCCTGCGGCTCGACCCGAGACAGGAATCGGTGAAAGAGCACCTCGCGACCGCCCTGTTTTTCTCGGGTGATTATGCGGCGGCGGAGCCACTCCTGGCAGACTTGGCCGCGGCGGAGCCGGCGTTTGCGACCGAGGGGATTCTGAAGATGCGGGGCGATTGCCTATTGGCCCTCGGTCGCCTGGACGAGGCCCAGACGCTGTTCAGGCGGCTCCTTGCGGCCGATCCGACTTCAGCGGCTACCCGCGTCGGTCTGGCCAAATGCGATATCCTGGCCGATCACCTCGACGTCTCGCGCAAGCACCTGGAAGCGGCCCTGGCACAGGCGCCCGAACACGCCGAGGCGAACGCCCTGATGGGATACGTGCTGATGGAGGCCGGGCGGCCGGGCGAAGCCGTCTCGCACCTGCGGCTTGCCCTCGAGGCGCCCGACTGTGCCGACCGCGAGGCGGTGGAACGGCTCCTGGCCCGCGCCGGTGCCGCCGGCTCCCGCCCCGAGCCCAGCGGGGGGGGTTGAGAGTAAGTCGGCCGGGAGGGGGAACCATTACGGAGGTCTTCAAACGTGATTGAACTTCGCCGTGCTGCCGCTGTCGTTCTCCTGTTCCTGGGGGTCGGGATCGCGCTGCACCTCTTGCTGGATCCCATGCGGGAATTGGGCGAATCGGCGGCCACGAAAACCATGATCCTCGCCATCGGCCTGTCGCTGGCCGTCCTGGGTGTGATGGGCGGCTACCTGATTGCCCGTCTGCCCAAGGAACGCATCGGCGCCGTCGCCGACCGCCTCGAAAGCATGGTCCAGCGCGGCACGATGGGCCTCGTGATTAGCGAGAGCCAGGCCGACGCCCTCGGCCGCCTCGGCCACGCCGTCAACCGTTACCTCACCTTCGTTAAGGATGAGATCGAGCAGTCGCGCATGACGGCCAAGGAACGCCAGATCCAGGTGAAGGTCCTCGGGGCGGAGAAGCGGCACGTGGAGGCGGTCATCCACGCCATCAGCGACGGGGTTATCGTGACGGATGCGTTCGGCGACCTGATCCTTGCGAACGGGGCGGCTGAGCGAATCTTCGGGTTTCGCTTCGATCCCGACGCGCGCCGGCCCGCCGATGAGATCATCCACGACGAGCAGTTCCTGGCCATGTTGACCGAGATACGCGAAACCGGCCTGCACGTCCCGCACCGCACCGTCGAGTGGGCCCGCCGTGAAGGCGAACGCGCGCGAACCTTCCGCGTCACCTTCAACACGGTCGTCCAGAACAAGAAGGGCGACCGGATCAGCGGTGTCGTGGCCGTGCTGAACGATGTGACCAAGGAAAAGGAAGTCGCTTCACTGAAGAACGAGTTTGTCTCGAACGTCTCGCACGAACTGAAAGCCCCGCTGGCGAGCATCAAGGCCTACGTCGAGATGCTCCTGGATGGAGAGGCCCATGACGCGGCCTCTTCGCGCGAGTTTCTCCAGACCATCGCCAACGAGGCCGACCGACTGAATCGGCTGATCGAACGAATCCTGAACCTCAGCCGCATGGAGTCCGGTCTGGTGGCCGTCAACAAGACCGACCTGGCGGTGACGGAAGTCCTGCGGGAGGTTGCAGACGTCATCGTCCCTCAGGCGGTCCAGAAGGGCGTGAAACTGGAAGCGGATCTGGCCCCGGTCTTTTTCCGCGTCCACGCCGACCACGATATGCTCTACCAGGCCGTCCTCAACGTCGTTTCCAACGCCGTCAAGTACACGGCGGAAGGCGGCCTGGTTCGCATTTCCACCTACCTCGACGACGGCTCGGTCGTCGTGGACGTTTCCGACAACGGCTCCGGCATCCCCGAAGAAGAACTCGACCGCGTCTTCGAAAAGTTCTACCGGGCACGGAGTTCCGGCGGAGACGCCCGCGGAACCGGCCTCGGCCTCGCGCTCGTCAAGCACGTCGTCGAGACGGTCCACGGGGGACGCGTCGCCGTCGAGAGTAAAGTGGGCAGTGGAACGGCGTTCCGGCTTTACTTGCCGGCCGTCCGCTAGGAGCCATGAATAAGGAGGATGGATATGGCCCCGAAAGTGCTTGTAGTCGACGACGAGGCGCCCATCGCTAACGTCGTCGCATTGAAACTGCGAAATGCTTCGCTGGACGTCCTGGTGGCGATGGACGGCCAGGAGGCTTACGAGCGCGCCATCGCCGAGCGCCCCGATTTCCTCATCACCGATTTGCAGATGCCCGGCATGAGCGGGCTCGAACTCTGCGCCCGGCTGACCGCCGAACTGGGCTCCATCCCGACCATTCTCCTGACCGCCAAGGGTTTTGAACTCGAGCCCGGCGCCACCGAGGGCCTGCCCATTCGCCGCATCATGACCAAACCCTTCAGCCCGCGCGAACTACTGGCCTGCGTTCAGGAAGAACTCGGGCAGTTGGTGGACCCGTAACGCCGCGCCAGGGGAAACCCGATGGATACTGCACTGGCAACTCACTGGTCCGCCGGATCCGATCGTGGGGCGGCCGCCGAGAGCGCTGCTCTGGAACACATCGCCCGCGAGGTCCTTGAGGCCACAGGTGTGGCGGTTGTGTTCTATCGGCCCGACGGCACGCCGGTAAGCGGTTCCGGCGAGTTCCAGGACGATCTCGCACACCTCGTCCGCGAGGCCGCTGAATCCGACGAGGACCACTTCGAGCGGGCAGGTGAGCGGCTCCGGGCCGCTTGGCCGGTCCGCCGGCGCGGTCGGACGGTCCTGGTGGCGGCGGCCGAAGCGCCTGCCTCTGGCGATGCCGACGTCGCCGACCCCCGATATACATCGGGGCTCGCCGCTCTCGGCTGCGCCGTGCGGGCGCGCCTCGACCTCGAAGCCGCCCGCCGGGGAAACGAGGCCATCTCCGAAGCCCTTTGCCAGAGTTTCGAGGAAGTCAGTCTTCTCCACGGCCTCGGCGAGATGCTCCGGGTCACCCAGCCGGTGTCCGAGTTGCTCGAATGCGCCTGCCGGGAACTGCGCGAGACCATCGGCGCCGAAGCGACGGCCGCCTACCTTCCCGCAGCCGGGAACATGGAACCGGAGACGGTGGTCGCAGGCCGCCTCCCGTTCGACGAATCCCAACTGCCGCGCCTCATGGACCATGTCCTCGACACGCTCGGGTCCGAGCGGCCCGTCCTCATCAACAACCACTGCCGGGACGATCCGGCCCTGGCCGAGGTGTCCGTGGCGCTGGAGCGACTGATTCTGGTGCCGTTGCCGCTGCGCGAGGGGGTCAGCGGCGCGGTCGCGGCGTTCAACCGGCCCGGCAGCGAGTTCGGCAGCCCCGACGCCAAACTTACCCGCTCGGTCGCCGGTTCCGCCGCCGTCTTCGTCGAGAACCATCGGCTCTACCGCGAGTTGCGGGAGTTGATGCTCGACCTCGTGCGGGCCCTCGTCTCCAGCATCGACGCCAAAGACCCGTACACGAGTGGCCACAGCGAACGCGTGGCCATGACGTCTCGCGAAATCGCGCGCCGGATGAACCTGCCGGACGAACAGGTCGAGCGGGTGTACATGGCCGGGCTCCTCCACGACATCGGCAAGATCGGCACGCCCGAGCACATCCTCCAAAAGGAAGGCCGCCTTGAACCCGAGGAACGCCGCATCGTGAATGAGCATCCCGTGGTGGGCGGGCACATCCTCGAGGCCGTCAAGCAGCTCGAACCCATCCGCGAAGCCGTCCTCTACCATCACGAACGCCTCGACGGCTCGGGCTATCCGGAGGGCAGAAAGGGCGACCAGATTCCCCTGCTCGCGCGGATCATCGGTCTGGCCGACGCATTCGACGCGATGACCAGCAACCGTCCCTACCGGCCGATGATGTCCCTGGACGAGGTCAAACGGGAAATCGAACGAAACGTCGGCACCCAGTTCGACGTTCGCGTCGTGGACGCCCTCTTGAGTTTCGACTTGGACCGGCTGATGCGGATGTTCGCCGAGCGATCCACTCCGTGCGCCCAGTTGGTTTAAGAGAAAGGCTCCGGATGACCACTATTGCCGACACATACGGCAGCATGACGGTCCTGACGATCGAACCGGCCCTCGCGAAAGACGACGCGGAGACCTTTCGCAGAACCGCCTCCGAGCAGGTCCGGGCCGGCGGACGCTGGTTCGTCCTCGACCTTTCCAAAGCCACCTACTTCGACAGCCAGGGTCTGGAGGACCTCCTGTGGTTTCAGGAACAGGTCGAGGGGGTCGGCGGCATCGCCAAAATAGCCGGCCTCAAGGGAAACGGCCGAAAAATCTTCGAAATGGTCCGCTTCGACAAGAGGTTTGAAATCTTTGACACGGTCCACAAAGCGGTCCGGGACTTTCACTAGGACGCACCGAATGGCGACCACAACGAAACAGCGCATACGACTCGGCGACCTGCTGGTGGCGCGCGGCATCGTCACGGAGGAACAACTTGCCGAGGCGCTCGAAGTCCAGCGTCACGGCCAGCAGGAGAAACTTCTCGGCGAGATCCTCGTGGACTCGGGCTTCACCGACCCGGAGCAGGTGCTCTCGGCTGTGGCGGAAATGAGCGGCGTTCCGTTCGCTCGCTTGACCCCTCGACTGCTCGACCCGGAGGTCCGAAACACCGTGCCGGAAACCTTCTGCCGCAAACACGGCGTCTTGCCGCTGTTCCGCGTCCGCGACGTCCTGACGGTGGCCGTCGCCGAGCCGGCCAACGCCTTTTTGGTGGATGAGACCGCCCAGGTGGCGGGCGTCAATGTCCAAACGGTCGCGGCAACGATGGACAACATCTATCAAATGCTCGAACAAACCTGCGCCGAGGATAAGGTCGGACCCCCCGCCGCGCCCTCGGAACGGACCGCCGATTCTCCCATCTCCGCCGATTTTCAACACGCCGAGGACTACGAATCCGCCTATGGGAACTGGCCTCCCGAAAAGGTTGCCGGCCTCCTCGTCCAGGAGGCCGTCGCCGCCCGCGCCAGCGCCATTCATCTCGAGCCCGACCAGAAAGTCCTTCGCATCCGGTTCCGCATCGACGGCGTGCTTCACGTGGTGATGCGCCCCCCGGCGCGCCTGGCGGCCGGCTTGGCGGCGGCTTTCAACGACATGATGGGGTTCCCGGCTAAAGGCCACCCGGGAGCCGGCTGGTCCCGCAGCACCCCCCTTATGATCCAGGGCCGGCCTGTTCAACTTCATCTGGCCTCGGTGGACGCTGCCTTCGGGCCGCGCACCATCGTTCGGCTCGTCCGTGACGACGAAGCCGAACGGCCGCTCGAACAACTCGGCTGTGACTTCAACCTCCTCGCCCGCTGCCGGGAACTGATGAGCGCGCCGCGCGGACTCGTCCTTGTCGCCGGGCCGCGCGCCGCCGGCACCACGACCACCCTCTACAGCATGTTGCGCGACTTGGACCCGGTGCGCCTGAACGTCTGCACCTTCGAGGCGTATATCGGGTTCCATCTCCCGGGCGTCACCCAGGTCTCGCCGGCAACGTGCGGAATATCCGACGCCGCCTCGGCTGTCTCCCGCCTCCTCCTCCAGGAACCGGACGTCCTCGCGCTGGACGATTGTTTGGACGAGCGCGTCGCTGCCCTTGCCGTCGAGGCGGCCAGGGACGCTTGTCTGGTGTTCGCCCGCGTTCGCGCGCTTGATGCCGCCAGCGCGATCGCCGCGCTGGCCGGCGCCGTCCCCCCCGGTGCGTTGGCATCGGTTCTACGTGGTGTGATGGCCCAGCGCCTGGTTCGCACCGTTTGCCCGCACTGCCGGGTCGCCTACGATCCGCCCGCCCTGCTGCGCCGGCCTCTGACCGAGACCTTTGGTTCCCTAGAGGGGCTGACGAAAGGACGGGGATGTCCCGCGTGCCGCCGCACCGGTTTCCTGGGCCGCATCGGCTTGTTCGAACTCGTGCCAGCCGACGGCGACCTGCCCGAGTTGACCCGCGCGGGCGCCGAGCCCGACGCCCTGCGTGCCGCCGCCCGCGACGCCGGATACCCGTCGCTTTGGACCGACGGCGTCAACAAGGCCAAGGCGGGCATCACATCGCTCGAAGAGGTGGTGGACGTGTTGCAGAACTGTCCCGGCCGGCCGCCGTCCCTGGAATCGCTGCCGCAACGATTGCGCTCGTGAGCGACCGAAGGGCGGCCGATGTCCTCGCCGTGCCGGCGTCACGGCTTCTTGTGCCAAACGACACAGGGGCCAAATCCTCGGCCCCTGAACCCAACCGCCGCCTCGGTTTGCAAGGAACGGGCCCGTTGCCGCTATTCGGCCGTCCCGTTGCCGCCTGCTATCGTCCTGTGAGTTTTCTCCTGAGGCGCTTGATGGCCGCTTTCAGGTCCGCGTCCTTTTCTTGCTCAGCAGCGGGTAGTTCCCTGTAAACCTTCTCGTATAGGATGAGGGCCTTTTGCCAAGCACCCACACTCTCATATAGGCCGGCCATCCTTCTGACCCACCCGAGGTCGTGCGATACTTGTTCGGTGACTTGGTCGTATGCGGCGACGGCCTGTTTGTACGCGCCGCGTTGCGCATACATTCTGCCCACGTTCAAGAGACTCTCGACGTGCTGCGGGTACAGTTCGAGGATCTCCTTGTACTTCTCCAGGGCCCGCTTGTAATCCCCGAGTTTCTCATACATGGCCGCCATGTTCTGGAGGTTCTCGACGTCCTCGGGTAATTGGCGGTAGATATCTGTGTAGACTGTGAGGGCCTGCTTATAATCTCTCATGGTGATATACACATTGACCATGTTGTTGAGATTGGCGAGGTCTTGCGGCGCCTCCTTGTAAATTAGGCGGTAAACTCTCAGGGCCTGCTTGGGCTCGGCGGCCTGAAGATAAAAGCCGGCTCTCTTGTCGAGGTTGATGCGGCGACGCGTCCGAACCCTGGCCAGCACGGCGTCGGCACGGGCATTGAGTTCCTCCGGCATCCTGTCGCGCTGCCGCCCAAGCGGCTCGGCGCTCCGGTAAAGCCGCGCGTACTCGCCTCCCATCTTCTGCAATTGGGCCGCGCACGCCAGCATGATCCTCTTGTACTCGAGCAGTTCCGGGGCCGTGTCGCCGGCGGCAAGTTGCTCCGGCACCTTCCACGGCTCTGCGACAAGTTTCCTGGCTGCGCCCTGGGCTTTCAGGAGTCGGACTGCGAGTTTCAACTCCTCCATTTGGAGTTTCTGCAGCCTCTGCTCGAGTTCCGCGAGGTTCTCTTGAAAGCGGGCTTTCTCGCCGTCACTGATCTCCTTGCGCGCCGGCTGGTCCCCGGCCTTCCCCTCGGCTTCGACCTTTTTCTCCGCAGCGGTCCCGCTCTCGGCTTCCTCCGCCCATGCCGAGGCGACCCAGGCAACGGGAACGCACAAAACCAGCGCCAGGAACCACCGTGACCACCACCTGTGCATCGCCGGCCCCTCGGTTGCCTCCACCCCTTTATATTATACGTCCCGCCGGCCTTGAGATGGCCAACTACGCCTCGATGCTTGTCACGCGCACGGTCAGAAACCTTTGCCGGTGGCCGATGTGTCGCCGGGAGCGTTTGCGGCGGCGGACCTGGACGACTTCCAGTTTCGGCCCGCGCGACGGCTCAATCACCTCGGCCGTGACCTTCGCGCCCTTGACCACCGGCCGGCCGACCTGCACCCCCTTTTCGTCCGCGACGAGGAGCACCCGGTCGAACGTCAGGCTGCTGCCCGGCTCGGCTTCGCGGGAATCGATCTCGAGCGTCTGCCCTTCTTCCACGCGGAACTGCTGCCCGCTGTCTTCGATAATGGCGTACATGCTTCTCCTCGGCCACCTGTTTGCCGTGTTGAAAGAGAGAAGACCATAGCGGCCCGGCTGTGCTAAATCAAGTGATTAAACCGGCCCGCCTGATTGGACGGCCACCGGGTGCGTTGATGTGCTGCGGCCCCGCTCCCCATGGCACCTTGACCCTTGATTCCCGGCGACGGAATGCTAAACTCATTGCTGTATCGCGCAAGGGGTTTCCATGGCAACTTTACCGGGTGCCCAGGGGCGTTTCGGCCCGTACGGGGGGCAATACGTCCCCGAGACGCTGATGCCGGCGCTCGAACAACTGGCCGCCGCCTACGAAGAAGCACGCGCCGACCCCGAGTTCCAGAAGGAACTCGACTTCCTGCTGCGCCAGTATGTCGGCCGCCCCTCGCCGCTTTACTTCGCTCGCCGCCTCTCGGAAGCCTGGGGCGGAGCCCGCGTCTACCTGAAGCGCGAGGACCTCAACCACACCGGCGCCCACAAGATCAATAACACCGTCGGCCAGGCCCTCCTGACCGTCCGCATGTGCAAGACCCGCTTCATCGCCGAAACCGGCGCGGGACAGCACGGCGTCGCCACCGCCACCGGCGCGGCCCTCATGGGCCTTCAGTGCGACGTCTACATGGGCACCGAGGACATGCGGCGGCAGCGGCTCAACGTCTTCAGAATGCAGGCCCTCGGCGCCCGCGTCATTCCGGTCGACGCCGGCCAGCGAACCCTCAAGGACGCCATCAACGAAGCCATGCGCGACTGGATGGCCTCCGTCGAGACCACCCACTACTGTTTCGGCTCCGTGGCAGGGCCCCATCCGTTTCCGGTGATGGTCCGCGACTTTCAGTCCGTCATCGGACGCGAGGCCCGCCAGCAGATCCAGACCGAGGAAGGACACCTCCCCGACGCCATCGTCGCCTGCGTCGGCGGGGGATCGAACGCGGCCGGCATCTTCACCGCTTTTCTAGAGGACGAGGAGGTGAAACTCGTCGGCGTCGAGGCAGGAGGGCTCGGCCTGGCCTCGGGTCGGCACGCTGCGCCGCTGGCCGCCGACGCGGCGCCGGGCGTCCTTCACGGCTCTTATTCCTACGTGATGCAGGATGAGGACGGCCAGACCCTGCCCGTCCATTCCGTCAGCGCCGGCCTCGATTACCCCGGCGTCGGCCCGGAACATTCCTACTGGAAGGACACCGGCCGCGTCCGCTACACCGTTGCGACCGACCAGGAGGCCCTGGAACAATTCGGCGAACTGGCGCGCACCGAGGGCATCGTCCCGGCGCTCGAGCCCGCCCACGCCCTGGCCGAAGCCAAAAAGATGGCCGCCAAAATGAAGAAACGCCAAATCATCATCGTGAACCTCTCCGGCCGCGGCGACAAGGACGTCGAAGAAGTCGCGCGCCTGCTCGCCTCCCAGCCGGAGCAGGGGGCCGACGAGTGAACCGCATCGATGCCGCCTTCAAGCGACTCCGCGAAACCGGCCGCAAGGCCTTCATGCCGTTCCTGAGTGCCGGCGACCCGACCCTCGACGCCACCGCGGCCATCTTAAAGGAACTCGAAGCCCGAGGCGCCGCCGACCTCGTGGAACTTGGCCTCCCTTATTCCGACCCGATCGCCGACGGACCCACCATCCAGGCCAGTTACACCCGCGCCCTGGAGGCGGGCGTGACGCCGGGCGCCGTGCTGGACCGCGTGGCCGGCCTGCGGGCCGAAGGGTTCAACCTCCCGCTTTGCCTGATGACATCCTACTCGCTGGTCTATCGGCCGGGGGTCGAGGCGTTCGTCAACCGGGCGGCCGAGGCGGGCATAGACGGGCTCATCGTGCCGGACCTGCCGGTGGACGAGGCGGGCCCGCTCGGCGAACTCCTGGCCGCGCGCGACCTCTCACACGCACTCCTGGTCGCGCCGACCACGCCCGACGAGCGCCTGAAGCGAATCCTCACCCACGTCACCGGTTTCGTCTATTGCGTCAGCGTCGCGGGCATTACGGGCGAGCGCGACGCCCTGCCCGAACATCTGGCCGAGTACGTGCGGCGAGTCAGGAAGGCCTCGGCCGCGCCCGTCTGCGTCGGCTTCGGCATTTCGCGGCCGGAGCACGTGGCCGCCGTGGCGAAACTGGCCGACGGCGCCATCGTCGGAAGCGCCATCGTCCACACCATCGCCGACCACGCAACCGAATCGCCCGAGTCAATTGCGAGGGCCGTCGCCCGTTTGTGCGAGGAACTTGCCGCCCCCCTCCGGACGTAGCCCCCTGGCTATTTGTCTTTTTTCCTTTTTCCCTTCTTGGGTGTGGGCGGTTCTTCCTGCCGCAGGCGCTTCAACTCTTCCAAACGTTTCTTGATTTTGGCCTCGTGGCCGCGGTCGGTCGGCTCGTAATAGGTCGCGTCCACGCCGAGATACTCCTGCGGCGCGACGCCGTCCTCATAGGCATGGGCATACTTATACCCTTCGCCGTGGCCCAGGCGCTTGGCGCCGCGGTAACTGGCGTCCCTGAGGTGCTTCGGCACAGGCTGCGTCCGGTTTTCGCGCACATCCTCGCGGGCTTTCGCGATGGCCTTGTAGGCGGCGTTCGACTTCGGCGCGCACGCGATATACGTAACTGCTTGCGCCAGCGGGATTTGGCACTCCGGCAGACCCACGAACTCCGTCGCCTCCAGCGCGCTCGTCGCTATCATCAAGGCCGCCGGGTCCGCGTTCCCCACGTCCTCCGCTGCGCAGATCACAATCCGCCGGGCAATAAACCGCGGGTCCTCGCCCGCCTCCAGCATCCGGGCCATCCAGTAAATGGCCGCATCCGGGTCGCTGCCGCGCATCGACTTGATGAACGCGCTGGCCGCGTCGTAATGCTCGTCGCCGGTCCCGTCGTAGTGAAGCGCCTTGCGCTGGATGGACTCTTCCGCGACGGCCAGGTCCACCTCGATGGCACCCGCCTCTTCGGGCGGGGCCGCCGGGTCCTTGACCTGGCTGAGGACCGCCACTTCAAGCGCCGCCAGCGCCCGCCTGGCATCCCCGTCGCTCTTGACGGCCCAGTGGTCGAGCGCCTCGTCGGTCACCGTCAGCCGATACCGCCCGAGGCCGCGCTCCTTGTCGGCCATCGCGCGGCGAACGATGGTCTTGACTTCATCCTCCGAGAGCGGCTCGAACCGGAAGATCTGACTCCGCGACACCAGCGGCGCCGTGAGCGCAAAGAACGGGTTCTCCGTCGTCGCCCCGATGAGAATGATGACGCCGTTCTCGACGTCCGGCAGGAGCACGTCCTGCTGGGCGCGGTTGAACCGGTGGACCTCGTCGAGAAAAAGGACCGTCCGCTGCTTCGTCGTAAGGAGGCGCGAGCGCGCTCGCTCGAGCACCTCGCGGACCTCCTTGACGCCCACCAGGGCCGCATTCATGTGCTCGAAGGCGGCACTCAGGCGACCGGCGATCACCTCCGCCAGGCTCGTCTTCCCCGTCCCCGGAGGACCATAGAAGATGGCGCTCTGGAGCCGGTCGGCCTCCAGCATCCGCCGCAGGAGTTTGCCGGGCCCGAAGAAATGCTCCTGGCCGACGAACTCTTCCGGCGTCCGCGGCCGCATGCGCACGGCCAGCGGGGCGTGTTCGCGGATCTGTTTCTCTTCGCTTTCCTTGAAGAGGTCCATCGCGGACCGTATTATAGCACAGCAGGGGATGAGCGGGCATGAGGGTTTTTGCCGACGTCGGCCGCACGGCGCTTGATCGACAACCGGCGCCGGATACAATTGGTCGGGCCCAAGTGGGGGTCCTCAACGGGGAAGTGGTGGGGCCGGACATGAAACACCGTGGAAGCGGCGACCCGACGGCGACGG
>DATLBA010000098.1:0-19278 GCA_035527275.1 Phycisphaerae bacterium | reverse complement strand
GCCTACGCACCCCTCGGCGTGGATACCGAAGCGGCCATCGAGCGCGCAGCGGCGGTGCCGATCTCCATCCATTGCTGGCAGGGCGACGACGTCACCGGCTTCGAGGCGAAAGAAGGGCCGGTGGACGGCGGCGGACTTCTGGCCACGGGCAACTACCCCGGCCGGGCACGAAACGGCGACGAACTCCGCCAGGACTTCGACCAAGTCCTCGGGCTCGTTCCGGGAACGCATCGGGTGAACCTCCACGCCATCTATGCCGAGACGGACGGCGTCAAGGTGGACCGCGACGCGCTCGAGCCGAAACACTTCGCCCGCTGGATAGAGTGGGCGAAGGCGCAGGGCATCGGCCTGGACTTCAACCCCACGTTCTTCGCCCATCCGAAGGCGGCCGACGGGTTTACCCTGTCGCATCCCGACCCGGACGTGCGCGCGTTCTGGATCCGTCACGGCATCGCGTGCCGCCGCATCGGCGAGGCGATGGGCCGCCAGTTACAGACCCCCTGCGCGGTGAACGTCTGGATTCCGGACGGGTCGAAAGATTCGCCCGCCGACCGCTGGTCGCCGCGGCGCCGGCTGGTCGAGTCGCTCGACGCCATCTTCGACGAGGCCCTCGGCATCGACCGCACCCTGTGCGTTGACTCGGTCGAATCGAAACTGTTCGGCCTGGGGAGCGAAGATTACGTCGTCGGCTCCCACGAGTTTTACTTGGGCTATGCCCAGTCGCGCGGCGTGATGGTGTGCCTGGACATGGGGCACTTTCATCCCACCGAGACGATTCACGACAAACTGTCGGCCATCCTGGCGTTTCAGGACCGGTTCCTCCTTCACGTCAGCCGGCCCATCCGATGGGACAGCGACCACGTCGTGATTTTTAACGACGACCTGAGGAACGTGTTCCTGGAACTGGCGCGCGGCGACGCGCTGGACCGTGCCGACATCGCCCTCGACTTCTTCGACGCGAGCATCAATCGGCCGGCGGCCTACGTCATCGGCGCACGCGCCACGCGAAAGGCCATTCTCTATGCCCTGCTCGACCCCTCGCAGACGTTGAAGGAACTCGAGGCGGGCGGCAAAGGCGCCCAGAAACTCGCCCTCATGGAAGAAATGAAAACCATGCCGTTCGGCGCCGCGTGGAACATGCTTTGCCTCCGCAGCAGCGTTCCTCCCGCGGGAGCCTGGATATCTGAGGTCGAACAATACGAGAAAGAGGTGCTCGCGAAACGGGCTTAGAGGCTGTTTCACAACCCTCTCCCCCGGCGGGAGAGGGCAGGGTGAGGGGGATAAGGGGATTGATTCGGGGCGTTCACCCTCACCCCACCCCTCTCCCATCAAGGGAGAGGGAGTTATGAAACAGATTCTTAGCCGAGGAAAGAAGGGGTAAACACGGTGACCGTTATCGACGATTTGGACATGCTCGGCCGCGCACTCGCCGAGCACGGGCTCGTGGTCGGGTCGGGGGGAAACATCAGCGCGCGGGACGGCGACCGGATGGTTATCAAGCCGTCGGGCTATGACATGGACAAACTCGAGCGCGACCAGTGGTCGGTCGTGGACATCGCATCCGGCGAGCACCTTTCCGGTCCCCGCCCGGCGAGCGAATGGGAACTGCACCTGCGGGCGCTTCGCTCGCGTCCCGATGCGAACTTCGTCTGCCACGCCCATCCGCCGACCGCTGTCGGACTCATCAGCGGAGGCGCGGACATCAAGCCTTTCACGCCCGACTTCATCGCCTTTGTAGACCGCGTCGAACACGTGCCGTTCATCATGCCGGCGGGGCCGGAACTCGCCAAAGCGGTCGAGGAGGCGCTGGCCACCGGCGCGCCGGCCGTCGGCCTTCGCAACCACGGCTTCGTCACCCTCGGCCGCACGGCCCGCGAGGCCCTCGTCCGAATGATGTGCATCGAGGAGGGAGCCAAGATCCAAATGGCCGCCCTCATCGCCGGCAAGCCGCAACCCCTCTCGCCCAAACAGCAGGACGCCATTCGCAACATGGAGGTCGAGGCCTACCGCCGCAAGGCCCTCGGCGGTGGGTGACCGGATCGCCTGCCAAGCAGCACGGCTGCGACACAGCACGTCGCACCCGTCTGAGCGGTTTCAGACGGTAGGCTGCGGCGGGCCGCCGCCTACTTTATCAGAGGACCGGCGGTTGGAAGGGGAACTGGTCGGCCAGGGCGAGCGTCTCGGCGACGCTGCACATCGCGTCGGTGCACGACGGGTCCGACAGGCTGACCGCCGCCGCACACACCGCGAGTGTCAACGTCCGCTTCAGGTCCCACCGCTCGTGCAGGCCGTAGAGGACGCCGGAGCAAAAGGCGTCGCCCGCGCCCGCGGCACCGCGGATGTAGCCGTCGGGCAGTGCAAGGGCTGGCTGCCAGAGTTCGTTACCGTCGGCCGTCCGCGCGTAACCGCCCTCGGGCATATGGATGCAGACGAGGCGCGTGACGCCCAGGCGCAGCAGTTCCTCGCTTGAGGCGCGAATCGCTTTCGGGTCGGGCTGGTCCCCGGGGCGAAGTTCGTGTCCTGTTGTCCGCCCCGCCTCGAATTCGTTCAGGATGCAAAAGTCGGCGTGCCGAAGCGCCGGTTTGACGATCTCTGAAAAGCGCGTGCTGTCTTCGCTGACGACGTCGATGCTCGTTTCAATCCCCGCGTCCTGTGCCTGCTTGAGGAGCCTTGCCGCCACGGTGCCGAACTCGGCGTCCGGCTCGTCGAAGCGGTCCAGAAGCAGAAGATACCCCAGGTGCAGGAGCCGCGCTTTGGTTCTTTCGATGGGCACGTGCTCAGGGCCGAACAGGACGTTTGCGCCGCGGTTGTGGAAGAACGTGCGACGCCCGGTCGGCTTGTTCACCACGACAAGCGTGTAGGAAGTGGGCGCGGCATCGGTGGCGCTTAAGGCGCCGGCGTCGATGCCGCAGCGGGCCATGTCCTGGCGGATGAACTCGCCGTCGGCGTCGTTTCCCGTCAGACCGATCGCTTCCAGTGGGATCGGCTCGCCGGCCGGGCCGTCCGGTTTGGGCGGTGGGCCGAACGTCGCTAGGTCCACCAGACAGTTGTACGGCGCCCCACCGGTGCCCCGGCTTTCTTCGAGGATGTATGAAATGGTTTCCTCTCGCGGCCAGCGGTCACAGATGTAGAGATAGTCGATAATCCAGTTGCCGGCACAGGCAATACCTCGTCGCTCCTCGGTCATGGTCTCCTCGCCGCTTGACGTTTTCGGGCGGTGCATGATAGCACAGCGCCGTCGCGACCGCAAGCGTGGCCGGCTGCGCCCCTGGTTTTCCGAAGTCGGCGTTGCCCGCCGCGCCGCGGTTCCCGCCGGCGAACCCGCCAAGTTGCCGTGAAACAACCCCCCACCGGCCGCGTTCTATGCAAGGGGCCCCACCCCCTTTCGGGGCCTCGAAAGGGGATGCCGAGCGTGGACTTGTCCGAACGCATCCCGCCGCTTATACTATGGACGGAGGCAAGGCTGCAGGGCTTTCGGCGTTACCCCGCCGGTCATCGCATGGCCCGGATTTAGGGAACCCGCCCTCCACGTGGGCGTCTAAGAGATTGGATTCCAAACGGTGGTATCGCAACGGGGAATCCGAGGCGGTCCGGCCGACCAGGAACTGGTCAGCCAGGTCGTCGGCGGCGACTCGGCCGCCTTCGGCAGAATCGTCGAGCGATACCAGGACCGCATCTATAACACGGTCTATCGCATGGTGGGATCGGCCGAGGATACACGCGATCTGGTCCAGGACGTTTTCGTCAAGGCGTATGAAAACCTGGCGGGGTTTCGCGGCAACAGCAGCCTCTACACCTGGCTCTTCCGAATTGCCGTGAACACGAGCCTCAGCCACCGCCGAAAAAGAAAAGAGGTTCGCTTGGTGTCGCCGATGGGCGATGCGGACGATGCGAATCCGGGAGGAGACGGATGGGCGGACCCGACGTCGGCGGACCCGGCCGCGCCGCTCGAAGCGGCCGAGACCGAAGCAACCGTTCAGCGGGCCCTCTCGCAACTGGACGACGAGCACCGGGCCGTCGTGGTCCTGCGAGACATTCAGCACTGCGATTACCGCGAAATCGCCCGGATTCTCGGCATCGCAAGAGGAACGGTCAAATCCCGGCTGCACCGGGCGCGGCTCACGCTCAGGGAAAAGTTGCAGCCGTTACTGAATGCGTAAACCGTTAGGCATGGGGGAGCGGCGTCGGAGCAACCGACCATGTTATGCGACCAAGTTCGTGAACACTTGTCGGCCTATCTGGATCGGGAACTGACGGCCGAACTGTCGGCGGCGGTCCGGGCGCATCTGGACGCCTGTCCGGATTGCCGGGCCCTGCTTAAGGACCTCCGGGCGACGGCCGACCTGTTGGGCCGCATCCCGGCCCACGCCGCCTCGGAGCACTTGTCCGAGGATGTCCAGCGGGAAATTGAGCGGCGCGCCATCCTGGCGCCGTCCGGCTCCTGGGCCGAAAGACCGCCCCAAGAGCGGACGCTCGCGCTCCACCGCAAGAGTCCCTGGCCGCGAGCCCTCGCCGTGGCCGCAACGCTTCTCTTGGCCGCCGGTATCGGGATTTTCGCCTTCCTGGATTCCCGAAGGCCTGCGCTGACGCCGGAAGGCGCCGTGACCCACCGGGTCGAGGAAACCCTGCACAAAGCGGCCGAAGGCCGACCGGACGCCCCGGCTGGAAAAACCGGTGGGGCCCTCGCGTTGAAGGGCAAGCGCGCCGGCGAGGCGGACGAAGACATCGTCGGAAACGGCGGGTTCGCAAAGGTCGAGGTCGCCAGAGGTGATCTGCCTCCGGCGGCGGAACTGGTTCCGGCCGACGCGCAGAAGGGCGGCGCGCCTTCGGCCGCGGCCGTTGCCCAGGCGCCGGCCGGGGAGCCCGGCCGCCAGATAACAGCGGCGGGAACTCGGTTTGCCGACGCTCCCGATTTCCGCCTCCCAGGGGTCGCTGAAGGTCCCGTTCAGGTCCAGCGGACGATGAACTGGGTCGCCAACGCCGAAGCGCCGGTCGAGGAACTCAAACAGGTGGCCACGCTCGACAACCTCAAGGCAGCGGACAACACACTAATCATTCAGACGGCGTCGCGCGGCCGGGCCAACAAGGACCTTCAACTCCTGTTCCACGCCAACGACTGGCGGCCCGTGGACGAGGCCGACGCCTTGGCGGCAGCCCTGGACATCGGGGTTCCGGCCAAAGGCCCGGCGCTCAAGACCGCACCCGCCGATGGGCTGAAGAAGGAAACGCTCGACCGCCAAACCGCCAACGGATTCTACTATCAAGCCCGCCAGGACGGCGAGGACACCTGGCTGATCATCACCGACCGCGCCCAACTCGCGCGCTTCGAGAGCCAGTTGGCCACCTTCGACCGGCTGGCGGTCGCAAACGAGACCAACGAGTTGAGCCGCAGGATTCGCGCCAACCAGGCCCACCTCCGCCAGGATGACAAGAAAGACCTCGCGGAGGGGTTAAGGGACACATACGCATGGTCCGGCGAACGTGAGGCCAAAGCACCGCGGCCACCCGAAACCCAACTTGGCGACAAGAAGGCGCTGAAGGAGACCGCCGAGCCTTCCGCCGAAGCCCTTCCTGCCGAGGAAGCCGAAGCAGAGGAAGGCCCCCCTGTCGAAGCGTCCGAATCGCAAGCCGGGGGCGCCCCCGCCGCCCGGAAGCCGGAGGAGGAGAAAGCGAAAGAGGCCCATCTCGTGCGGCTCTGGGATGCCGACCAGGCGTTCCGCAGGGCAGCCCGCCTGCCGGAAGAGCAGGTCCTCGTGGTCATCCGCGTCCAAGGGCCTGAAGCAGCCATCCAAACGTCTGAAGATGCGGCGAAAGAACCCGCCGGACCAACAAGGCCCGCCGCCGAGATGGACCAGGAATAGCCGCTTGCTACCGCCAAAGAGACGCCCGGACCGACAGGCCCGGGCGTATTTCTCGACTGCGATGAGCGCGGCTCGAAATCCGTGGGGCGCTCTTACAGCCCGAAGAATTCGGCCGTTTCTTTCAGGTCCCTGACCCGCGCGATGTTTTCTTCCAGGGACTCGGGCCGATACTTTTCGTCGAACTTCTCAATCGCCTCGAGTTTTCCGAGGGCCTCGGCAAACTTCTCCTCTTTCTCCAGCGCTTCGGCCTCCTCAAGAAGACCGGCGACGGCGGCTTTAATCTGCTCCTCCGTCATCTTCGGCGCCTCGGCAGGCGGCGGCTCCGACGGAGGCGGTTCGGATGAAGGCGGCTCCGACGGCGCGGCCTCAATCCGGGCCTTCAGCGCCGCCCGGACCTCATCAATCTTGATATGCTCGACGACAAGGTCGGCCGGAAACGCAGAGGCAACCCGGTCATAAACGGCGAGGGCGTCGGCCGGACGGCCTTCGTCCTGAAGGCGCTTCGCACGCTCGAGTTCTCCCGCAAGTTCCTCTTCCTGCTTCTGCCGCTCCTCCCGCCGTCGCTGCGCGGCCGCCTTGATGTCGGCCTCCATTTTCTGAACGCTGACGTTGATGGATGCCAGCAAGTCCCGGTCGTCGCTGGTGATGTTTCGCAGAATCGCCAAAGAATCGTCGTAACGGTGCTGTTTGGCCATTTGGTCGGCCAACTCGATCCGTTCGCGGAGCTCGTCCAGCCGCCGGCGCCGCTCCTCCTGGATCTTCCGGCGCAGGTCGTGGATGCGCGCCTCCCAGGTCGTATCTCCGGTCTTGTCGATAAGGTCCTGGTAGATGGCAATGGCGCCGGCGTAATGCTCCGACGCCGCCCGGCCCGTCGCTTTCCGGCCCGCGGCCACCTCCTCGTCCGCCCGGTTCAGTTGCTCGTTGACCCAGGAAGCCGAGTCGTCCGGGGCGGTCGGACCCAAGCCGTTCGGCCCGGCGCCCTCGGGCGCGCCGGCCGTTCCGAAGGTTGCATCTCGCCACTCCACGAAGGCCTTTTTCCACTCCGGCGGGGCGAAGAACAGAAACAGGACGAGTGGAGTAAGCGTTATCCACGTCAGCGCCAGAACCACCCACAACTTCGGCCGCCGGCGACCGGTCCTGAGACCGATGTGCAGCTGCCGCGCCGGTGTGGGCGTCGGTCCCTCGGCGAAGGCTGTTGCGGCCGCCACGCCCCCTTCCCTGCCGACCGGCTCAGCGGCGGCCAGCGCCTCGGCCGGAGCCGCCGCCAACTTCTCCTCCATCTCGTGCGCAGCCCGATGGTGCGGTTCCTTGACCAACTCCGGCGGCACACCGGGCCGAGCGTCCGGCGGCTTCTGGTTCATATTCAACTGGCAGGAGGTGCAGTAGGTATCCTCTGGTTTGGCCTCCGCAAAGCAGTGAGGGCACATGCCAAGATACTTGGCCAGGCGCGGCGTTTCGGCGGCACACATCCAGTCCTGATGGGTGGTGGGGCCCCGCACGATGGCGTCGCGGCGAATGCGCCCTTTCTCAACCATCTTGACGATGGCCTCGAAGGTCACTCCCCGACCGCTCGGGTTCTGAGGGTCCAGATAGAACCACTCGCCGATTACTTCGCGCGACGCTCGCCGAACCGCCAGAGAAAAGGAGGTCCGACAGTGGGGACACCGCCGGCTGTCACGCGGGATAACCCTCCCGCAATAGACGCAAGGAGCCCCCTCGCCCAGCCACGGCTCACTGCCGCCCGAATGTTCTTCCGGCTCGCTCATGTAAGCCCTTGTGTCAAAAGCAACCAGGCTCGTCGGCGGGCGATTCCAGCGTCCGACCCGGCAAGCGCATTATAAGACCCCCCGACGGCGCGTGTCAATCAACACGGGAACCCTTTCCTTATTCGGTCGAAATCAGGTGCACCTCCCACCTTTTCCCGATTTTCCGCCCTTCCCGCCGACCCTGCCGCACGGAATCACAACGCCCTTCGGCCTCTCTGCGGTTCCGGTTGGCTTTTGCATTCGCAGCCGTATAATAGAGGGCTTCAGAACTCATGGAGGGGCCTGTGGCGCATCTGAAAAGAAGCCGCTTCACCCTCTCGGCCGAGACGGTCCGCCGGCGCATTCGCGTGCGGGGAATCGTCCAGGGGGTCGGCTTTCGGCCCACCGTGTACCGTCTGGCCGTCGAGCGCGGCCTGGGCGGATGGGTTTTGAACGATGCCGAGGGCGTTCTGATCGAGTTGGAAGGCCCCTCGGATCGAGTGGACTCACTTTTGGCGGCGCTCGCCGCAGACCCCCCTCCCCTGGCCGAAATCACCTCCGTCGAATCCGAAACGGTTTTCCCCGAGGGTGAAACCGCCTTTCGCATCGCTCCGTCCGGCGGCGGCGAGCGCGCAGCGCTCATCTCGCCGGACATGGCCACCTGCCCCGACTGCGCCCGCGAACTGGCCGACCCCGCCGACCGGCGGCACCGCTACCCGTTCATCAACTGCACGAACTGCGGCCCGCGCTACTCCATCATCCTCGACATCCCTTACGACCGGCCGAAGACCACGATGCGCGGCTTCAAAATGTGCCCCGCCTGCCGGACCGAATACGACGACCCGGCCGACCGGCGTTTCCACGCCCAGCCGAACGCGTGCCCGGCGTGCGGTCCGCACCTGGCGCTTCACGATGCGGCGGGCAACCCTGTCCCGTGCGACGATTCCGTCCGCACCGTGCGCGACGCGCTGCTCGCAGGCCGCATCGTCGCCATCAAGGGACTGACGGGGTTCCATCTGGCGGTCGATGCGCGAAACGACTCGGCCGTCCGAGAACTCCGCCGCCGCAAGGGCCGCGACCAGAAGGCGTTCGCCATGATGGCGGCGTCGGTTGAAGCCGTCGCCCGCCGGGCGCGCGTCGGCGAGGCCGAGCGGGCGCTTCTGGAGTCGAAGGAGCGGCCGATTGTCCTCGCGCCCAAGCGGCCCGACCACGACCTTTCGTCCCTTGTCGCCCCAAGAAGCCCTTACTTCGGCTTCATGCTGCCCTATGCTCCCATCCATTACCTCCTATTCGAAGACGATTTCCCGCCGCTGATTATGACCAGCGGGAACCTCTCGGAAGAGCCCCTTTGCCGCGAGAACAACGAGGCCGTGGGCCGCCTCGCCGGCATCGCCGACCTGTTCCTGCTGCACAACCGGCCCATCCACACCGTCTGCGACGATTCGGTGACGATGATTCAGCAGGGTCGGCCGCTGATGCTTCGGCGGGGCCGCGGGTTCGCCCCCCGGCCGCTCCGGTTGCCGCTGGAGGCGCCAGCGCCGATCCTGGCCGTCGGCCCGGAACTCAAAAACTGTGTGTGCCTCGTCCGCGGCCGCGAGGCGTTTGTCAGCCAGCATATCGGCGACCTGAAAAACGCCCTGGCCACACGCTACTTCGAAGAGGCCATCGAGAAACTCGAACGCCTCCTCCAAGTTGTCCCCTCCGTCGTCGCGCACGACCTGCATCCGGCGTATCTTTCGACCCGCTACGCCCGCCGCCGCGCCGAAGGCGCCGGCATGCGATTAATCGGCGTCCAGCACCATCACGCCCACGTCGCGTCCGTCTGCGCCGAGCACGGTTTGGAAGGCGAGATCCTGGGCCTCGCGATGGACGGAACGGGCTACGGCCCGGACGGGACGATCTGGGGCGGCGAGGTCCTGCGCGCCTCGGCCGCCGGCTTCGAGCGGCTCGGCCACCTGGCATACGTTCCGCTTCCCGGGGGCGATGCCGCCATCAAGCACCCCGTTCGGACGGCCTGGTCGTTCCTCGTCCAGGCGTTCGGCGCGGAAGAAGCCCAGCGCCGGCGCGTAGGTCATCTTGCCGAGGCGACCGACCGGAATCTTCGCCTGTGGACAGAGATGCTCGCCAAGCGCGTCAACACCCCGAGGGCCTGCGGCCTGGGACGCCTGTTCGACGCCGTGAGCGTGCTGGCGGGTGTCTGCGCGGAGAACTCCTACGAGGGCCAGGCGGCCATCGAATTGGAAGCGGCCGCCGGCGACGCCCCCGATCCCGATGCATCGGGACCGTCTTACGCGTTCGAACTGTCCGAGCCGAAAAAAGGTGGCGGATGGACGCTCGAAACGGCGCCGCTTGTCCGCGACGTTGTCGCCGACGCCGAATCCGGTCGCAACCCCGCAACCATCAGCGCCCGTTTCCATGCGACGGTCGCCGCGATGCTGCGCGACGCCGCCGTGAGGGCACGCGACGAGACCGGCCTTGCGCGCATCGCCCTGGCCGGCGGATGCTTCGCCAACGATCGGCTGGTCCGGCTCCTCGTGCCCAAACTTGAAGCCGACGGCTTCAACGTGTATGGTCACCGCCAGGTGCCGCCGGGCGACGGCGGTGTGGCCCTCGGCCAGGCCTATGTCGCCGCGGCGCGTCTGATGCCGGCAAAACAGGAGCCGACAGCATGTGCCTAGCCGTTCCAGGCCGAATCGTCGAGATGGAAGCCGGCGCCGGCGTGGTGGACGTGCGCGGCAACCGCATCCGCGCAGGTCTAGCCCTCGTTCCGGACGCCGGCGTGGGCGACTGGGTCCTGCTTCACGCCGGCTTTGCCATTACGAAAATCACACCCGACGACGCCGCCGAAACGAATGCCCTGCTCGATGAGATGGACCGCCTGGCGGGCGTCGGTGGACCGGCGCCGTCCGCACCCGAATCCAATCCATGACCGCACAAGGAATCGAGAACCTCAAACGCGACATCACCGAGGCCGCCGCCGCGATTCCCGGCGAAGGCCCCATCGCCCTCATGGAGGTCTGCGGGACCCATACGGTGGCGATCCGAAGGACGGGGCTGCGAAGCCTCCTGCCCGAACGGGTCCGGCTAATCAGCGGGCCCGGCTGCCCCGTCTGCGTGACGCCCCGGGGCGTCATCGACACGCTCATCGCCCTGGCCGGACGCGACGGCGTCACGGTCGCAACGTTCGGCGACATGGTCCGTGTGCCGGGCTCGCGATCGAGCCTGGAGGAGGAAAAGGCCTGCGGGGCGAACGTTGCGGTCGTCTATTCCGTCCTCGAAGCGATGGATCTGGCCAGGCGGACGCCGGACGAAACCGTTTGCTTTGCCGCCATCGGTTTCGAGACGACCGCGCCCGGCACGGCCGTCGCCCTGGAAACGGCGCGGAACGAGGGGCTCAAGAACTTCCAGGTTCTCTCCACGCACAAGTGGATCATTCCGGCGATGGATGCGCTGCTTGCTGGCGGCGAGGTCCGAATCGACGGGTTTCTTTGCCCCGGTCACGTGAGCGTCGTCATTGGGAGCCGCGCCTATGAGCCGCTCGCCCGACGCTACCGCCGCCCGTGCGTCGTGGCCGGGTTCACGGCCGAGCAGGTCCTGGCCGGCGTGGCGGCTATCCTGAGGCAACTGGCCGCGGGCGAAGCACGCGTCGAGAACGTTTACAAGCAGGCCGTGCGGCCGGAGGGGAACCCCGAAGCCTTGCGCCGAATCGCGGGCGTCTTCGAGACGGCCGAGGCGGTCTGGCGGGGACTGGGCCCGATTCCGGCGAGCGGCATGACCCTTCGCCGGGCGTATGGCGAATTCGACGCCGTCAGCCGGCTCGACCTCGACTGGCCGCCGGACGAAACCGGCGCAGACGAGCACGGCTGCCGCTGCGGCGACGTCATCCGCGGGGCACTGGAGCCGCACGAGTGTCCCCTGTTCGGCAAGGCGTGCACACCGGCCCATCCCGTGGGCCCGTGCATGGTCAGCCGCGAAGGTTCGTGCCAGGCGGAATACAAGTACTGATCGTTTCGCGCCCCCGTCCGCCAAGGCTGCGCCGAAGAAAGGGTTGAACCGAATGCCGGGCCGCTTCGCAGAACGCGGGTTCCTGATTTTTCTCGTCCTTGGCCTCGCCGCCGGCTGTGCCCGCCGACCCGTCGAGAAGGTCGAAACGCGCGAGGCGATGAACACGGTTGTGACGGTCCGCGTCGTCGCCCCCTCGAACCCAATCGCCCGCCGCGCCCTCGACGACGCGTGGAAGGAGATGGACGAGTGTGTCCGGCTGCTCGATTGCCACCGCCCGGATTCACACATCAGCCAAATCAACCAATCGGAACCGCCGTTCACGGTTTTCGTGCACCCGCTTGTGGCCAATTGCCTCGCGGCCGCGAAGGAGGTCTGGGAGGAGACCGGCGGCGCGTTCGACCCGACCATCGGTCCCCTGCTGGAACTGTGGCGGAAAGCGGCCGAGGAAGGCAAAGAGCCCGAGCAGCGGAACATCGCCGAAGCGCTGGAGCGGGTCGGCATGGATAAGGTCGAGATCGAGATGGAAACCATGATGGTCGCACGGAACGTGACGGCAAGGACGCCCCAAAGCGCCCTCCCCTCGCAGGAAAACCTGCTCGAGCCGGCGCACCTGGTGGGTTTCACCAGGGAAGGCATGAGACTCGACCTGGGAGGCATCGCCAAGGGCTGCATCATCGGGCGCATGGTGCGGCGGATGGAGCGGGCGGGCGCCACGGCTGTGCTCGTCGATGCCGGCGGCGACGTGTATGCAGCCGGCCAACGGCCGCCGAGCCTCGTTCCCCCCGGCGGCGACCCGCGGTGGCTCGTCGGCGTCCAGGACCCGCGCGCTCCCGCCCAATCGCCCCACGAACCGGGGCGGCTTTTTACACGCCTCCACATCGGCGACCTGGCTGTCGCCACGAGCGGCCACTACTACCGCGGCTTTACCATCGCCGGCAAACGGTACAGCCACATTATTGACCCGCGGACCGGCCGGCCCGTATCCACGCGCCTGGCAAGCGTGACGGTGGTTTCACCCGACCCGGCCCAGGCCGACGGTCTGGCGACGGCGATTGAGGTGCTCGGCGCTGAGGAGGGCATGAAACTCGTGGTGAGAACCGAAGGCGTCGAGTGCCTGCTGCTTGAGTGGGCGAAGGAACCGCCCTCTTCCGAGCCCTCGGACGACCGGTTACTCGAAGCGCCCCTCGTCGAGTATCGCTCGAAGGGCTTTGCGGCCCTGGAGGTTGGCAGCGGCCCGACACACGATTGCGTCCCCCCGACCAGCCGTCACGCAGGCGCTCCGCCCCCTCCCTGAGCGGCCCGGGACGGCTCGCGCCCGCCCGGAAAAAATTTCAAATTTGCTTGCATTCGGTGTCCGTCGATGTAGGCTCCCGCCCTCGTATAGGCATCCTTTAGTTGCCCGCATCGGCGCCGGGGAAACGGCGCGGTTAAAAAGAAAGGTAAAAGATGGAAAAGAAAAAGGCGAAGCGAAAAATAACGAAAAAGCAGGGCAGGCGCCCCTCGGCCCGAGTAAAACAGCGCACCGCGAAGACGAAACCCCGAAAGATTCTCATGCTCATCGGCGGACCGTTGTTTCATCCCAGCCAGCAGGCGGCGGAACTTCTGGCCGGCCTGCTCCAAGCGCGAGGCGGGCGCTGGGAAGTGAACGCCACCAGTGACTATGACACGCTGGCCTCGCTTCCCGGGAGCGGCTATGACGCCGTCCTAATCTACATGACCGGTTTCCGCGACGACCTGACACCCGAGCGAGAGAAGGGGCTGCTCGATTTCGTCAAGGCCGGCGGAGGCTTGGTGGGCGTGCACTCGGCGGCGGACAGTTTCCGCGGCAGCCGCGCCTATATCCGGATGCTCAACGCCGAGTTCCGGACCCATCCGCGCAAGCAGCCGATTCCAGTCCGGATCGTGGATCGCGACCACTACCTGACGGTCCGCATGCCCGACTTCGTGGTCGAGGACGAACTCTATATCCTTCAGGCCCACGACCCGCAAAAGAGCCGCATCCTGGCCGAAGCCACCTGGCAGGGCAAACGCATGCCGATTGCTTTCGTCCACCCCTTCGGCAAAGGCCGCGTCGCCTACCTCGCGCTGGGCCACGACCTGACGGCCTGGCAGCATCCCGAGTTCCAGAAACTCCTGCTCCGAAGCCTCGAGTGGACTCAGGGGGCCGAGGTGTCGAAACGCGAGATACGCTGCGGCGTGCTCGGGTACGGGCCCGCGTTCAACATGGGCAAGGGTCACGGCGAGTGGATGAACGCCACGCCGGGCCTTCGGACCGTGGCCGCCTGCGACACGAACCCCGAACGCATGAAGGCCGCCAAGGAGGAGCTGCCCGGCATCCGGACGTTTGAGTCGCTCGACGCCATGCTCAAGATGAAAGACCTGGACTTGGTCGTCAACATCCTGCCGCACAACCTCCACGCCGAGACGAACCTGGCGTGCCTGCGGGCCGGCAAGGCCATCGTCAGCGAGAAGCCGTTCTGCATCACGACCGACGAGGCGACGAAGATGATCCGGGCCGCCCAACGCGCGAAGGTGATGCTCAGCGTCTTCCACAACCGGCGATGGGACGGCGATTACCTGGCAATCCGCGACATCATCGCCCGCGGTCTACTGGGCGACGTCTACCACATCGAGTGCTGCTCGGGCGGGTACAACCGGCCGGGCACGTGGTGGCGCAGCGACAAGACCATCTCCGGCGGTGCCCTCTACGACTGGGGCGCCCACTTCACGGACTGGATCCTCCGCCTCGTGGACAAGCGGGTGACGCAGGTCACGGGCTTCTTCCACAAGCGCCTCTGGCACCACGTGACGAACGAGGACGCCGCCCAGGCCATCGTGCGGTTCGAGGACGGCACGATGGCCGACCTGCAGCAGTCGAGCCTGGCGGCTGTCGGCAAGCCCATGTGGCGGATCCTCGGGACGCTGGGCGGCCTGGTGGCCAACGGGAAAGATACGGTCGACGTGACCAGTTACGCCTCGGGCGTGAAGTTTGAGGGCAAGATCCCCGCCAAATCGTCGTACGGCAGCGTGGAGTACTACCGGAACATCGCCGATCACCTGCTCCTGGGCGAACCGCTCGCCGTCACGGCCGAGCAGGGACGCGAGGTCATCGCCGTCATCGAAACCGCCGAACGTTCCAGCGCAGAGGGCCGGAGTCTCCCCCTGCCGGCTGAGGTGTACGAAGACTAAGAGCCTATCCGAATAGCCCGCTCGTCGCGAGGCTGAGCGAGAAGTTCGAGGCCAAGGCGGCAGGTCCAAAACGCCCGGAGGCGTGGCTGAACCGCCACGTCGAGGACGTTTTGGGCCGACAACGCCGGCCTCGGGCTTCGCAGCCAGCCGCAGTAGAGGAGGTTATTGGGATAGGCTCTAAGCCCAAGCGAGCCTGGTCGGCACGAGAGAGAGCCGAGGAGAATTCACGATAGGTCGAGCGTCAGGGTCTTCTCGAACTCCAGCGCCACGCCGATCCGCCTCCCGCCGCTCTCGGGAGTATCGCGACGCACCACCCGCGCCCCGGCCGCAAACTGCTCCAGAAAAAACGTGTTGGCCGTATCACGCGGAACCGCCAGCCGGACCTTCACCCGCTGGCCCACTTCGGGGGGCTCCTCGACCAGAAAATACGCCCCGCCGTCGCTGATGTTCAACGCACGGGTCCGAAGGTCGGTCCCCTCGCCCATTTCGATGCGCAGGCGGCACGGGACCTCAAAGCGTGGATGGCTGCGGCGTTCTGCGGACGTGTCCATGCGAGCGCTCCTTCAAGCCGCGTCCCAAAGACGCACTTCGACCGACCTAGTAGTATACACGATTTTGGCGGGGCGTGCAACTATGATTTCGGCCATCGTGCCCCCCGTTGTGGCACCGTGAGAGGGCGGCCGGCCGTGGGCGCGGCACGTGCACAGCGCGTCCAACTAGCCGCGAGCGTCCAAGCGAGCGGCCCGCCCCAGGCGTTTAGCGAGCAGACATATTGCGCGTGGCCGATGCGTTGGCAGGCGCAATGGCGGGAACGGCCGGGACCGATTCCCAGACTCCTGCCCCCTCAACAGCCTGCTTGAAGGGGTCCTCCAACGAACCGAAGGTCTGCTTCAGCGGTTCCGCGACCGCTTTCACCTTCTCGGCGGACGGTTCCGGCTCGGCCTCTTCCTTCGGCAGTTCGGGGATGGCTGGTACCGGTTCCCATCGCGTCGCCGCCTCTACGACCTCCTCAAACGCTTTCTGAACGCTCTCGGGCGCGTTCTCGATGTGCTTGTCCTGGTAATCCGCGACTATCTTCATCTTCTTGGCAAACGCCGGCGGCCACTGGCCCTCCGAGAGGTCCGGCACCTTCTCCATCGCCCGTTCGAAGTCCGCCAGGCGCTTGAGGACCCTGAGGTTCTCCCGCGGCAGGCGTTTGGCCGCCGCTTCCGAGCCGTCGGGTTTCGCATCGACAATGCGGACGCCCTCGTCCGAAAGATGATAGATCCGCAGCCGGCCGTCCTCCAGCCAACGCCAGGTGGTGTAGGCCTCTCCCATCTTGCCCGGCAGGCGCGCCAGAATCTGCCGCTCCGCCGCCTCGGCCCGCCACAGCATCACCTCGCGCCACTTATCGTCCTCAGGACACAGCCGCAGGTAAACGAGACCGAGACCGTCCGGCGTCCACTGGGGATAGAACGCCTTCTTGGCCTCGAAGAGCGGCTTCGGCTCCGCCTCGCCAGCCGGATCCAACTCGAAAAAGCCTGTATGTTCATCCGATGCACCTGCCCCGAACACCGCCGCGACCAATCGCTTGCCCCCCGGCGAAAAGGCCAGGTCGACGGGCGCGACGTCATCGACCAGCCACTGAGCAACTTGAATCGTCTTCACGTGCCCGGATTGCGGCTCGTTGGCGTTATCGCTTTCTTTCGGTTCGACCGGGCCCGGAACAATTACGTAAACCAAGACCTCCCATTGGTCCTCGCGGTCCTTGTTGTCCTTCTTGTCTTTATTGTCCTCGCTGCCCTTATCCTCGTTCTCGCCGGCGTCCTCGGACGCGGGCTCCGACACCTTGCGCTTCACGGCACAAGCGAAGTAATGCTCCGCAACGGCGACCTCACCAGGGGCGGCCTCATACCCGTCAGGCAGCGGCAGAGGCACGCTACCTTCCTGGCCGATCAGCACCCAGCGTCCCTCGCTGTTCTTGAAGTCCTCCACTTCCACGACGAGCACGTGCTTGCCACAAACAAGCCGGGGATAAAGGTAAATCCTAGGAGCCCCTGTCAAGGGCGTACTCGACTCCTTTTCCAGGTTTAAGGCCTCAATCCAAAACCCGTCTTCCGCGGCAGCGGAGTGGAGCAAATGCTTGCCGTCCTCCGACAGGACGCACCAGCCTTCCATGGCAGGCGAGTCGGTCAGTTGCCGAAGTTCGGCGGTTTCGACATCAAGGGCATAGATGTTCGAGGATTCCTCGGTCTTAATACCCCCCTCCTTGTTGAGGCTGAAATACATCGTCCTGCCGTCGGGCGAGACGGCAACGCGGTTCGGCCAGCAACCCCCCGCCACGAGGACCCATGCCGCAGCAAACACCCAACCCCACATCCGTATGCGACGCATCGCCGTCTCCTTTCAATCCGGAGCCGCCTCTCATTAGCGCACACCCCACCGCGCCCCGCAAGCGCATTCCGCAATTGCCGCGCGTCACGCGTTCCCCGCTCCCCGTTGGGTCGCGGCTAACCGCGCGCCGTCTTGCCGTTTCATTTCCCGTTCCGCATTCCGCATTCCGCGTTCCGCGTTGTCTTCGCCGGCTTGACGGACTGCTCCCATCGCGATATTCTCAAGGTCTCGCGGCCGCGCGGAGAGGTGCCAGAGCGGCCGAATGGGCTCGGTTGGAAACCGAGTGTGCCCGCAAGGGTACCCCGGGTTCGAATCCCGGCCTCTCCGCCAACGGTATTCCTTTCCCCGCCAGTCGAAGACCGCTTCCTACAGGCGGCGGCTCGAACAGCATGAACAGGTTCGCCACGCCGTTGCGCCGGTACTCGTAATCGTAACGGGCCGGCCGTCGGCGCCTCGCCGATGAACTGCTTGCTCGTCTCGTCCAGGCACACCACCGGCCGCCGGGCGTCCTTTCCTATGCCCGCCAGTTTCAGGAGATTTCTGGCCTCGTCTTTCGGCCGGTGGGCAACGACGGTCTGCAGCCCGGCCGCGTCGTTCGACGTCGTCACCATGTGGGCATCCATTGAGCACGTGCCAAGCCCCATGGCGACTCTGAGGGCGATCCGCTCCTTGCTCCGGCCCGGGGCGCGGCTTTTGATAGCCTGTCCGTGCTTCGACAGTTTGTCAGCACAATGGTTTGGCTCCGCCTGGTACGGCCTAGATCTGCCGAGGCACCTGACGCATTTTACACGGGCCAGCTTGCGGCGGCACCTGGAGAAAGCGGGTTTTGAGGTCGAGCGAGTGTGGTCGCTGCGACTGCCGAGCTTCATTCGCCGAAGTTTCGCCCAGTTGGCCGATGATGACGAGAAGGCCATGTGGCGTTGGCTGGCGCGGTCCCGGTTCTTTGTAGGCTGCCTCAGCCTCATGGGGCTTCTCGCCCGCCGAACGGATGCAGTGCTGTGCATGGCGAGGCAGGTATGAGTCTGCAGGTTCGCGCGACCGAACCACGGCGCGATTTCTTGGTTTTTTCCGTGAAGCGGGAGTGCTACTTTGCTAACTTTGTGATTAACCGGTTCACGAATGCCCGCGAAAGTGAGAATAGGCGTATCGGTATCCCGTCCCGGGGATAACGCGGGAAGGGGGAATTCTATTTTGCACAAACTGGACGTTATTGCCTTGTACGACAGAAAATTCTTGCGTCCGTGCGAAGGCCAACTATAATACCGGCGGCTCGGCGAGGTAATCGCTTCGCGGGGCCGGCCTTCCGTTTGAGCCACCAGGGCGTAGCGATGGGGCGGGGTCGGAATCATGTTTGAAAACAAGACAGTGGCTGTGGTGGTCCCGTGCTATGACGAAGAAACTCAGGTCGACCAAGTCCTCACGAAGATGCCGGACTTCGTCGATTGCATCATTGTCGTGGACGACGCTAGCACCGACGACACGGCGGGTGTCGTACGCCGACGGATGGAGGCGGACGGTGATGCGGGGCGTGCCGTTCTGCTCGAGCACGAGGGGAACCGGGGCGTGGGCTCCGCCATCTGTACGGGCTACAAGGAAGTGGTCCGCCGGGGGATCGATGTGGCGGCGGTGATGGCGGGCGACGGGCAGATGGATCCCGGGGAGCTGCATTTTCTGGTCGGTCCGGTCGCCCGGGGGGAGACCGACTACGCCAAAGCCAACCGCCTGTTCTACCAGGGCGCGTGGGGTCGGACGCCCGGTCACCGCTACCTGGGCAACGCGTTCTTATCTATGCTGACGAAGATCGCAAGCGGGTACTGGCACGTGGCCGACTCGCAGACGGGCTATACCGCCATCAGCCTCGAGGCCCTCCGGTTGTTGGATCTCGAAGCGATCTATCCAGGGTACGGCTATCCGAACGACCTGCTGGTGCGGCTGAACGTTTTCGACATGCGGGTGGCCGACATCCATACACGACCGGTGTACAACGTCGGCGAGCGCTCGAAGATGCGGCTGTGGAAGGTCGTGCCGACGATGACGTGGCTGATCTTCAAACGCTTCGTCTGGCGGATGGTCCGCAAGTACGTCATCAGCGATTTCCACCCGCT
>DATLBA010000097.1:0-3665 GCA_035527275.1 Phycisphaerae bacterium | reverse complement strand
GCCTTGGCGTCGCGCTTGGCCACCTGGAGCGTCTGGCCCTCTTCCACCCGGTATTGCTGCCCGCCGTCTTCCACGATCGCGTACATGGCTCTCTCCGCCAGAGACCTTGCTTGACCCAAAGAAGGGGAACTTTAGCGGCTCACGCCGGTTGAATCAAGCGCAATCCGTTGCGCCTTGCGAGCCCTCGGCGGACAAGATGGCGGACCGGGGGAACCCGGCTTCGTCCCGATGGACCGGGACTACGCCGTGGCAGGAAATTCCGAAAATTTTTTTTGGGGGGCGGGTGGAGTTTGGGAGCGTTTTTTTTGGGGTCGCAACCGAGTTTCCAACGCGCCAGGGCGGTTTTGGGGCCTGGAAGACTCCACGTGGAGTGCAAAACGCCCCATTTTCACGCGACTATGGCCCCGATTTTCCCCGACAATGGGCGACAACCGCCCCGGTTTTGCCTCGCAGAACCCTCGTTTTAGCGACCATGTTATGGAGCGGCATGGATGGAATAGCCGTTTTTCCGTGAAGTTTGGCACGGGATTTGCGTGCCGGGGGGAGGGTGGGGTGTCGGCAGCCGCCGGTTGCCCCGCTGCGTAATGTGGTGCGGAACCTCCGGAATAACGACCCGCGGCATCCTTGGCATGAACGTGACATTACTCTAACCGCCAAACCCCGTCAACCAGGAAATGTGGGTAGCGTCCCCGGTTTTCCGGGGGTGGTTTCAACGCAGAGGCGCGGAGATCGCAGAGGGAGGATTGGGGAACGATTCGAGTGCGGAATGGGCGGACGGAGGGACGGAGTGAAGGCGATAGCGTGCCACGGGATCAGCGCTTCGTGCTATTCGGTACGTGTCCCCGGAATTCCCCGGAATTCCTCTTGCTCATAGATGGGTGTCCCCTTTTTCCTCGAAACCCCTCAGGGCCCTAGACCCTGTGCCGGCGATTGGGGTGACTCCTGCTGGGCGGCCTCCTTCGGGCGGTTCTGCTCCGCCTTCTTGCGCATTTCTTCCAATATTTCTTCCGTGCTCATCCCGCTTTGCCGCTTCTGCTCGCGTATATGCTTCTGCAAGACTCGGGCCTCCTGGATGCGCAGAGAATCGGGATGGCGCTGCAGCAGTTGCTCAATGTAACCCGCCGCCCTGTCGTAAAGGACCGGACGGGAATAACGTTGTGCTTCATGCATTTGAAACTCTGTAAGCCGCAGCAGAATGTCGTCGGCATATGGGCTGTCCGGGAACTCCGCCAGGTAAGGTACGGCGCCGACCCGGTACGTCTCGATGCCGCGTCGGTCGAACATCCTGTACTCGTAGTGCTGCCGGTACACGACTCTGGGGAAGTCGTGCCGCAGTTTGGCCATTGTGTTAGCCAGCCTCTGGCTCACGAAGCCACCGGAGCTCTCGCCTTCCCCCTCCAGGAAACTTGCATAGCCGGGTTCCAAGACGCGGAGGGCCTCTTGTTCCTCCGGAGAAGGACGCCGCACTTCGAACGGCCGTTTCTCGGTGACGTGGGACTCGTCGCCCATTCCTGCAAGTCTCACGCGAAGTTCGTATGTCCCGGCGGCCAGCCAGCCGTTGTCCCGGACGGGGCAAAGCACCTTTTCGGTCGTCACGCTCGCGCCGGGGGGCAGGGCCTCGGTGCTTGGACCGAGCAGGAACCCATGATGGTGCGCTACCCGCCCCGTGGCGATTTCCTTTGACGACTCAAAAACACTGTAGTCGACAATGATGAAAGTGTCATCGGCAAACTTCAGGCCATACCTATAATTATCTGGCGTTTTCGCCGCCCTAGCGTATAGCGTCTCAGCCGGTTGGTTGCCCTCGTTGGCAAGCGAGATGTACACGACGAGCGGCTCGCCGGGCACGATCTTGTCCTTGGGGATCGCGAGCGTTGCCTTCAATCCCTTCGTTGCGTCGGCGGGGCGCTCCGCGTCCGCCGGTCCCTGGGTTAGAGCGAGCGCCAAGCATACAGCGATTCCTCGTAACACGCGTTGCGTAGCCATTTTCGGTCTCCTCAATCACTCACGGGGCTTTCGGACTCAACATCCTTCTTTTCGCGAAACCATTTTATCTGCTCTTCGTTGAACTCCGATTCGACAGACGGTGTCAGCGCCATGGGGGTGCCTGGCGTGGAGGCGGGCCAGCCGAATACCCAACCCAGTTCGTGGACCACGCCGATCTTCTCCATGGTTTCCGCAGAAAGCTGGTTCTGTCCACACCAGTCGCGGATGGCCTCAAGCCACAGGGCCGATATGTTATGGCCAAACTCGTCCGGGTCGTCGTCCTCCTCGACAAGCCTGGCCCCCACCGTGTTGCCGCCAGTTATTGACTCGTCGCCCTCCTTCTGGTCATGGTAAAATTTCGCGTCAGGATCCCCGTCGACGGATGACCTCGGGGGAACCCAATCATCGAGACGCCCGTACGCTTGAAACCCCGATACGATCTGGGTTGCCCAGTATGAGGGACTCGTGAACCTGTTCTTGTGATCTTTGAATTGGCTCACCAAGCCCTCGTTCGTTCCAGGAACCGTGGCCGTGAATGGGATCTCTTGCACCTGGGGCGGGTCCAGAGCGGCCTCTATATAGGCGGGCGCGTACTTGGCGTTTACGAGCGACCAGTCCACCGCTCGTGGACTCAGAGGCACATCATCGTCAGTGAACGTAGCCGTTTTATTCATTGCTTCGCTCGCATTTTCATTGACGACCACGCGGCCGGTGCCTCCCTCAATCCAGTTATCAAGGATGTCGTAGGTACCTCCGCCGGTTACGACCATCTTCCCGCCTTCATAACGGCCGCCGTCGTTGGGGAAGGCGGGATCCGGGTCATCGACGATGCAGATTGACTCGCCAGCCTGCGGTTGGCCGGGAGCAACCCCTATGATCGTCCCGCTTGGAGAAATGTCTTGCCCGGCTGCCATCGAATCCAACTCCAGGTGTAGTTTTCGCCATGTGGTGAGCATCTCGGACTCGGCGACGCCGTCGGGCGGTTGGCGCGCGTCCGCCTGGGCCTGGGTCATGGCCTCGAGGCGTGCCTGGGCCCCGTCCCCCCAGGCCACCGCGAATCGCCAATTGTCCCCCGGCTGCATTCCTGCGCGGATCGTCATCTTCGCCTTGTACCCCTCGCACGCCGTCGTGCTGTCAAACCGCTTGACCTTCCCGATCTGGACATGCTCCGCAGCGAAGCACGCGCTCGCGTCCCTGTTATCCGGCCCGTTCGTCCCCGGATTCGGACTCCCGGCCTCGTCAATCGGCCCCGCCGACGCCGACGGATCGTCCACGTCCCACAGGCGGAAGTAGATCTCCGTGCCGGAGGCGGGCGCGCCGCCTTCCGCAAACTCCAGCACCGCAAACGCCAGCCGCCGCTTGGCCGCGTCCTCGACGCTGTCATCATACTCCTTCTTGCCGGGGAAGATACGCCTGCCGCCGTTGGACGGCTCCGCAGGATGGTCGTCGATCGCTTCGTTGTCGCCCGGCAGGTCGTAGGTCTCCCAGTAGAGTTCCACTTTGCTGATCATCGCCGACCAGGAGGGGAGGGGTCCCTGGCCGCCGGGCGGGGGTTGAAGGTTGCCTTCGCCCTTCAGCGGCCAGTCGCCGGCCGTGTCGGCTTCGACCTCCGCCGCCGAGATCTGGATGGCGTCCGGCCCTTCCTCCTCGACATCCGCCGTGAGGGTGTCCGGGTCCGT
>DATLBA010000096.1:0-5336 GCA_035527275.1 Phycisphaerae bacterium | reverse complement strand
GCGGGCTCGAAACGCTTCCTGTGATGCGACTCTTGGTTTGGACAGGCGTCTGATGGAAGCGCAGGCCGCCGAGTGGCGGCCCAATGAATCGGTTCTGGGCAACTTCCCGGCTCAGAATCCGTGGAGACCATTGCCGGGAAGCGCGTAAGGGGTAGCACCAGTGGCTACAGGAAAAGTGAAGTGGTTCAATGACCAGAAGGGCTTCGGTTTCATTGAACAGGACAACGGGACGGACGTGTTCGTCCACCACACGTCCATCCAGGGCGAAGGGTTCAAGTCCCTCGCGGAGGGCGAAAAGGTGGAGTTCGACGTGACCAAGGGCCCCAAAGGCCCGAAGGCCGAGAACGTGAGGCGCCTGGGTCAGTCGGCTGCGGCGCCCGAGCCGGAGGCCGAAGCCGAAGAGGAGACGCCCGAGGAGGCCGACGACGCCGACGACGCCGACGACGCTGAGACCGAGGAAGAGGCCGAGTAGCACCGACCTGGTCGGGTCTGGCACAACAACCGGATGCAACAAGGGCGGCATTCCCTTACGGGGTGCCGCCCGGTTTTTTATCTCCTGCGGCCAGCGGCGAAGGCCCGTTGGCGACTACGGCGGGCGGAGGCCCGGACGCCACAAACCTCCCCGCCCATACGGGCCTGCCCGAAAAGCCCGCGGTCGGAGCGGACTCGCTCGGAATGGAATTATGAAAGCGCGGCTCCGGCCGCCTTTCGCGTCGGAAAATCGCGCCACACCGCGCACCGGAGAGGCAACAAAGGCTTGAATTAACACCGGCCTTGCCATAGGATTAGGGTGGAGGACCGGCCCGGCGAAGAGAAGCATGGCGGAGGGGTTCGCCCACGGCGAGAAACGCGAGGCGACAATGAGAAGAACCAAGCGTCGGTCAATGGAGCGGCAGGGCTTTACGCTGGTGGAACTCTTGATCGTGATTACCCTTATCGGGTTGCTGGCGGGCCTCCTGTTTCCCGTGCTGACGGCGGCCTTCGACGCCGGCAACAATATCACCTGTCAGAACAACCTGAAGGAGATCGCCTCGGCCGTGCTCGCCCATGCCAGCCAGCATCACGGCAGGATTCCTCCGGCGGTGGTGCTGGAACCGGGCGACGACACGGTGGGGGTCTGGTGGTGCAACCTGCTGGTCCAGAGAGGATACATCTCGGCGGAAAACACTGTTGGTTTGGACGGGCGCACGGAGGAACCGACCGTCCTTTTGTGCCCGGCGGGCATCGACAAGCGCGTGACGTGGGCCACCAACCCGGAGTCGCCGGCGGACGACGACGCCCAGGGGTGGGCCCGGCTCGGAAACGTCTCGCGCACAGCGGACTGCTCCTACTACTGGAACGGGAGTTGGCAGGGGGAATCGGCTTATCGGGCTTTTCCCTCGATCATGGTCGAGCCCGACCAGGATCCGAAAGGATTCACCCATAATCTTTCGGAAATCCGGCGGCGGACGAGGCTCGTGATGGTCACCGACGGGGTCTGGACCAACGCCATCAGCGCAGGCAGTCGGGGGCGGATTGCCGCCCGCCATCCCGGCTCCTACGGCCGGCGCTGCCGAACGAACATCGTCTTTTACGACGGGCACGTGGAGCAGTATGAATGGGATGAAGACTACGAGGGAGACCCCGGAGACCCCGAAAACCCTGGAGACCCCCTCTGGAAGACGGAGGATTTGCGCGCCTTTGCCAAGGACGTGGAGAACCAGTCCATCACCCTCGTCTTTCGGCTGGACGATCAAGAGTTCAAACCCGAGGAAGAGGAAGAGGAAGAGTAGAACGGGCCCTGAAATTTCTCCGGCGGTCGGCCTCTTGAACCCAAAGTCGTGTACCCGTTTCTCACGTAGCGCCCTTCTCGCGTTCTTTGCCTCGCAACTGCTCTCGGATATCGGCAGCACGATCCAAAACCTCTTCCTTGCGGATTCCTGCCTCCGAGTACATGGCAAAAATGTTCTTGTCAGGGGTCTCTGGCGGCACGGTGTGAGACGCCGCCAGAATGTATCCCCCGCCATCCGTCGTCATGCCCTCAATCAACTGGGCCGTTGCCCTTCGAACGTCCTCGACCGAACCATGGAGCAGGACCCCTTGCGTGTCCACTCCACCCATAAAGGACAGCGCTTTCCCAAATTCTCTCTTTAGTTCAAGTGGGGCCATTCCCGGACACGTGCATTGGATTGGATTCAAAACGTCCACCCCTATTTCCACGAGATCACCAATGATCGGCCTAACGGCTCCGCAAGAGTGGAAGGCCACGCAAAGACCGCGCGATTTCCCGACGTTGACGACACGCTTGAGGTGAGGTTTGATCTGGTCCCTCCACAACTCAGGGCTCATCAACATGGCCCGTTGCCCGGCGACATCGTCCCCGGTCCACAGCCAATCCAGCGCAAACCGGGAGCACGCCGCCTCGCCCAGCGCGGCAGCAAACTCGGCACAGCGACCCAACATCTCAAAGGCAAGGTCCGGCTCCATGACCATGTCCGTCATCGCACGTTCCATACCGCGAAGCCGCCAGTACATCTCAAACTCGCAAGGCGATATATCACAGCCGAGGAAAAGATCCCGAGGCCCGTTCGCCAAGGCTTCCATCGGCTTTAGAAGTTCGTCAATGTGATTCCACGGAAAGCAATAGCCCAAAACCTGTTCTTTCGTTGCCTTCTCGAGGGGATAGCGTGCGATCTGATTGAAGGGGCCCCGCTTCACCCATTCGATTCCCCAGAAATCCACGTGCCCTTCGCCCTCGTTTTCGTGGACAATGCCCTCCATGGCGAAATTGTTGTTCACCCATGCCTGCGCGATGTCATTGCCCATCGCCCGCGACACATATGGGTGGGGGATTCCCAGCAGCCTCGCCAGGTGCTTTGTCGTGCTCGGGTGAAACCACATGAATACCGGAACCCGGTCCGCAGGCTCGCGCCTTAAAGCGGCATATACTCGCTCTTTAGAAGTCATCTGAATATACCTGTTCAGGTTCGCGGCACGCCGAATTATCAACAAGCCCTGTCAGGATTCAAACCGTGGATCGTCCAAGCAGCCGGGTCTTATTTGGGCGGGCGCCTTCGCCTGTGTTACGAGCGAAGCGACGCGAGTTTTTTGGCGTTTCAGCAACTTGCGGCCGTCCTCATCTGCATGCGAAAGATGGTTCATCATCTTGCCTCTCGAATGAGGTTTGGCAATAGCGCCTTACTCGTAATGCGTCCACATGCGGATGACCTTGACGGTTTTCGCCTCATCGATCACCTGATACACGAGCCGGTGCTGCAAGGTGATGCGGCGAGAATAAGCGCCGGCAAGGTCGCCGACCAGTTTCTCACAAGGAGGGGGTGTCTGATAAGGGTCCCGCCGAAGAGTCTCCAGGAGCCGCTCGACCTTCGGCCGCAGGCCGGATGCCCGAATCCTCTTCGCATCCTTTCGGGCCTGGGCGGTGAAGACAATCTGCCAGGTCACCAGCCGGGCTCCTGGCTACACTTCTCGACAGGGGTCCTCAGGCCCTTGCGGATCGATTCGCGCATGCCCGGAATCGAGAGCAAGTAGAGTGTCTCCTGCACCGAGCGCCAATCCTCCTCCGACAGGAGTATGGCGCTGGCCCGCTTGCCGGTGATATGCACGGGCTCGTGTGATTCGGTGACCTCGTCAATCAGGCCGTAAAGCCTCTTGCGCGCTTCGGTTACGGTGAAGGTCGTCATACCCATCCACCCCTTTCCTTTCTACGTACATTATATCGTACGGGCCTGAGCCCCCGCCGTCAAGCCCTTTCGTGACAAGCATTCTCCCCGAAAGTCCCTGGAAGCAAAGCATAAGTGATGCTGGGAGAGCCACTTACCACAAAGAGGCCCCCCTTTTGCCGGGACGGTCACGCCGCCCCGAAGCCGCGCTCGGCGACCTGGACGGCAAGGAGAAGGGCCCGGGCCTTGTTAAGCGTCTCCTCGAACTCGCGTTCCGGCACCGAGTCAGCGACAATCCCTGCGCCCGCCTGAACGTCGATGGCGCCGGCGCCTTGCGCACTCCCGGCGGCTGCTCCCCCACGCGCTGTCGGCAGGACCATCGTCCGAAGCGCGATACAGGTGTCCATGTTCCCCGAATAGTCCACGTATCCGACGGCTCCGGCGTAGGGCCCGCGCTTAGTCGGCTCGAACTCGTCGATGATTTCCATCGCCCGGACCTTCGGGGCGCCGGAGACCGTCCCCGCAGGGACACTGACCCGGAGCGCATCGAGGGCCGTGCACTCCGGGCGCAACTCGCCCTCGACGTTCGAGACAATGTGCATGACGTGGCTGTACCGCTCGACGTGCATCACGTCCGAGAGGCGGACGCTGTTATACCTGGCGACGCGGCCGACGTCGTTCCGCGCGAGGTCCACCAGCATGATGTGCTCGGCCCGTTCCTTCGGGTCGGCGAGGAGTTCCTCTTCCAGGCGTTTATCCTCTTCGGCCGTTTGTCCTCGCGGCCGCGTGCCCGCGAGGGGGCGGCTTGTCATCCGCCCGTCCTCGACGCGGACCATGATTTCGGGGCTCGACCCGAGGAGCGTCACGTCGGCCGTCTTCAAGTAAAACATGAACGGCGAGGGGTTGATGACGCGAAGTGCCCGGTAGATATCCATCGGATCGGCCGCCGACTCGACCCGCAGACGCTGCGACAGGACCACTTGGAGGATGTCGCCCGCGCGGATGTATTCCTTGCATGCCTCGACCGCCCGGAGGAAATCGGCGCGCTCGAAATTCGACTCGAACGCCAGGCGGACCGGCTCGTCGCGGACCGCGTCCTCGACCCGAAGGGAAATCGGGGCCTTTAGCCGGTCGCAGACGGTGTCGATGCGCTCCCGCGCCGCCTCGTAGGCGCGTCCGGGGTCCGCGCCGTCGTCCAGCAGCGCATTCGAGACGACCATCACCGTCTTTTGCACGTGGTCGAAGATGACCATCGTATCGTAGAAACCGAAGACCATGTCCGGCAGGCTACGGTCGTCCGGCGGGCAGTCGGGCAAACGCTCGTAGTGGCGGATGATGTCGTAGCCGGCGTAGCCGACGGCGCCGCCGGTAAATCGCGGCAGCGGGCCGTGATGGACCGCCTTGCGTTCGGCGAGAAGTTCGCCCAACTTCGCCAGCGGATCGTCGCACGAAAGAGTCTCGGTCCCGCCGTCGCGGATGCGTTCGAAGCGGCTGCCGAAGGCGCGGACCGTTTCGCGCGGGTGCACGCCTAGAAAGGTGAACCGGGCGACGCGTTCCAGGCCGATGATGCTCTCGAGGAGAAACCCCTGCTCCCCGGCCGTCAGGAGTTTGCGAAACGCCAGGACCGGCGTCAGATGGTCCGAAAGGAGCGTCCGATAGACGGGGATGGTGTTGCCC
>DATLBA010000095.1:0-2569 GCA_035527275.1 Phycisphaerae bacterium | reverse complement strand
GCAGGTGCGCAAGATCGTGGTCAAGGCGCTGACGGAGGAGCAAGGGTGATGCTGCGTGCCCCGATGGCGACAGTGCTCGCGCTGGTCGTCTCTCTGCTCGCGGGGCAGACCTGCCTCGCGTATGCCGACGCCGTCCGGCTGCCGGACGGCTCATCCTTTGAGTTCTGGAACGACACAACTCAGTACAGCAAGGTGTATCACGTTGCTCAGAAGCATCCGAACGCGTCCGACGACAATCCCGGCACGGCCGACAGGCCCCTCAAGACGATTGGCGCGGCCGCGGCTGTCCTTCGCCCGACGGAGAAGGTCGTGGTCCACGAGGGGATGTACCGGGAATGCGTCCGGCCGGCGCGCGGGGGCGAAGGCCCGGACCGCATGATCGCCTACGAGGCCGCTTCGGGCGAAGAAGTCAGCGTCAAGGGATCGGAGGTCTGGCGGCCCGACGTCAGGCCGAGCACCGGATACGCCAGCGGCCCCGTTCTCGGGAGCGGCGCCATCAGATGGACGGCCGATCTTCCGGCCGATGTGTTCGGCGGATACAACCCATTTCTCGCCAGGAACATAACCTCTCAGTACCGACAGTGGGGGGTGGACTGGTATGCCGAAGAAACCGACCACTTTCTTCGACGACGCGGAACGATCTTCGTGGACGGCCGGCCTCTCCGGCAGGGCCTCCAGATGTGGGACATCGGAAAAGAGGACGGCACGTTCGTCGTGGAGGAAGACGGGCTTCGAGTCCACTTCCGGCTCTCGGCAGACGCCGATCCGAGCCGGGCGAGCTACGAAATAACGGCGCGCGCCCAGGCCTTCGCTCCGGAGCGGCCCAATCTCGGCTACCTCCGGGTCACCGGATTCACCTTTGAGCACGGGGCGGGCTCTTTGCCGCCCCCGCAGTACGGCCTGGTCAGCACCACCCGCGGACACCATTGGATCATAGAGGACAACACCATCCGTTGGGCCAACGCGGTCGGTCTGGACGTCGGCCGACAGAGATGGAACGCGGAGAAGCACGAGCCTTCCGGCCACCACATCATCCGGCGGAACGTCATCTCCGACTGCGGGATATGCGGGATTGCCGGGTGGACCGGGGTGGACGGGACACTGGTTGAGGACAATCTCATTGAGCGCATAGGCGCCCTCGACCTGGAGCGCCTGTACGAGTGCGGCGGGCTGAAGTTCCACGTTCCCGAGAACGTGCTGATACGCCGAAATGTCTTCCGCCACATCACCGATGCTCCCGGTATCTGGCTCGACGTGCGCGCCAAGAACTGCCGCATCACCGAGAATGTCTTCGCCGACATCGAGAGCCGCAGAGGCGCGATTCACATGGAGCAGAGCCACGAACCGGATCTCATCGACGGGAACGTCTTCTGGGACCTGCGAGTTGCGCGCCTCAGCGGCGAGTCGGAAGAGGTGACCGCGAAGTGGGGCGGCCGGGCTATCCTGGCGGAGAACTGCGACCATCTCGTGGTCGCGCACAACCTCTTCGGCAACGTCTCGGGCCCGGGGTGGCCCGTGGAGTTCAGCCTGCTCCAGAGCGAGCGCATCCTGGGGGGCAGATCCGGCCTCGGTCGACGGAACAGCGTCCTGAACAACGTCTTCGTCGGATCGAGGAAGCGCCTCCGCTTCGCGCGGGAGGATAACCGGTCGGATGGGAACCTCTTCGACGCGGCCTTCGACAAGGCCCCCTTTGGCATCCGCTACCTGGACCCGGAACCCCTCGTGAATCTCTCAGCCTGGCAGGAGTTCTTTGGCTTTGACACACACTCGACGCAGGCGCGCATCGAGGCCGAGTTCGATGCCGACACTCTCACGTTGGTGTGGAGGATAGACGGCGAACTCCCGACCTGTGATCCGGTCCCCCAGCTTGGCGAAGGTCCTGAGCGACCTCCGGGGCCGTTCAGCTGGGAGGAATGGAAACGCAGCACCAGCGGCGATTATGGAAGGCAGCGGTTCCCGCCGCCTGTAGGAGCGAATCCCGCGCTCGGACGGTAGCGACGCGCGCATTTCACAAACACTGCCCCCGGGCAGGAAGGTGACAAGATGGCCGTTGTGAAGATCGACCTGGACCGCCGAATTGGCGCGATTGACCGCAAGATTTACGGGATGTTCATCGAGCACCTGGGGCGCTGCATCTACGGCGGCATCTACGAGCCCGGCTCGCCGCTGTCCGACGCGCGCGGCTTCCGCCGGGACGTGCTGGAGGCGGTGCGGAATCTCCAGGTCCCGATTCTCCGCTACCCCGGGGGAAACTTCGTATCGGCCTATCATTGGCTGGACGGCGTGGGGCCGAAGGATCAGAGGCCCCCCCGCCCCGAACCCGCCTGGAAGGCGATCGAGAGCAACGAGTTCGGCACCAACGAGTTCATTCAGTACTGCCGCGAAGTTCCTACCGAGCCCTACCTCTGCGCCAACCTGGGGTCGGGGTCGATGGACGAGGCGGCCGCCTGGGTGGAGTACTGCAACCGCGAGGTGGGCACTTCGCACGCGAACCTGCGGGCCGAGCACGGCTTCGAGGAGCCGCACAGGGTCACCTACTGGGGGCTCGGAAACGAGATCTACGGGGATT
>DATLBA010000094.1:0-11950 GCA_035527275.1 Phycisphaerae bacterium | reverse complement strand
CGGCGACGGGCGAGGCCGTCTCTGGGCTATTCGCCTGCCAGGAGGTCACCGGCGCCATCCGCAGCGCCCTGCGTGATGAGGGGCGGGCGAGCGTCGAGGGCCTGTGGGGATCAAGTGCGCCTGCTCTGGCCGCAGCCCTCCTTCCAGATTGCCCGTCCACCCTTCTTTACGTGGCGGCGCACATTGACTCGGTGGACGGGGCGCGAGACGATTGGCGCCTCTTTGCTGGAATCAACCCACCGGTCTTTCCCGCCTGGGAGGCGTTGCCCGCCGAAGCGGATATCTCGGATGAAATCCTCGCCGATCGGCTGAGAGTCCTGAAGGACCTCGCTGCGGCGCGCGCCGGTAAGGCCGACGCGCCGCGCGTCTTGGTCACGACGATTCAGGCGATGATGCAGCCGGTGCCGTCGCCCTCGCACCTCGCGGAGAACACGCTGGAACTGGTCGTGGGCTGCGAATATCGGCTGCCCGAGGTCCGGCGCTGGCTGGCCGAGCGCGGTTTCCGTCCCGCGTCGCTGGTCCTCGAGGCCGGCCAGTTTGCCGTGCGTGGCGGCATCCTGGACATTTTTCCGCCGACCTCGCCCTTGCCGTATCGCCTTGAGTTCTTCGGCGACGAACTCGAGAGCCTGCGCACGTTCGATCCTTCAACGCAGAGGAGCGAGGAAGAGCGGGAGCGGGCGGCGATTTCCTTCGTTCCTGTCCGTGCGGACCCGTCCCGGGTGGGGCAGGGGGGCCCCGTTTCGCCCGCGACGAGCACGAACCTGATGGATTATCTGCCGCCGGACGCCTGGATTGTCTGGCACGAGCCGCTGGAGATCGCCGAGGTCGGCCGCTCGTTTCTCGCGCGCCTGGCGGGCCCCGTCGGCGTGTACACGTTCGAGGCGGTGGTGCAGGAGGCGCGCCGGTTCACGCGCCTGGACCTGTCGAGTTTCATGTCTTCCGGTGTGTCGGACGCGTTCGCGCTTCGGACTGAAAGCCTGCCGCCATTCAGCGGCCGGGCGGAAGCCGTCCGCGATGAACTTAAGGAACTCGCGTCCGAGGGTCCGGTGCTTCTGTTCAGCGACAAGGAAGCGGAGCGGGACCGGATCACCGAGATCCTTTCGAGCGTGGATTCTGAGTGGCGGCGCCGCATTCGCCTCGGTATCGGCCGGCTCGCCGCCGGATTCCGTCTCGTCGCAGAGAGTGTGACCGTCGTTTCGAATCACGAACTCTTCCAACGGTACCAGGACCGCCGGCGCTTGCGCCGCCGCATCGAAACGCGGGCCATCGATACATGGCTGGACCTGAAGCGCGGCGACCTGGTGGTCCATATAGTGCACGGCATCGGCCGGTATCTCGGCATGAAGACCCTGAAACCAGGGCGCGGCCGGGGGGGAACCGGCGCCCAGGCGGAGGACCATCTCGTCCTGGAGTTTCGGGGCGGCGTCAAGGTCTATGTGCCGGCGTCGCAGGTGGACTTGGTTCAGAAGTACATCGGCGGTTTCAAGGGCAAGCCGCGCCTCTCCAGCGTCGGGGGGAAAGCGTGGGCCGAGAAAAAACGCCGCGCCGCCGCCGCGGCCGAGGACCTCGCGGCTGAACTGCTGCGCCTTCAGGCGATCCGCCGCACCCGTCCCGGCATCGACTACCCCAGGGACACGCTCTGGCAGAAGGAATTGGAGGCGTCCTTTCCCTACCCCGAGACGGACGACCAGTTGGCCGCCATGCACGAAATCAAACGCGACATGCAGTCGCCGCGGCCCATGGACCGGCTCTTGTGCGGCGACGTGGGCTACGGGAAGACGGAACTGGCGATCCGCGCGGCATTCAAAGCGGTCGAGGCGGGCAAACAAGTCGCCCTTCTCGTGCCGACGACGGTGCTGGCGGAGCAGCACGTGCGCACCTTCCGCGAGCGGATGGCCGATTACCCCGTCCTCATCGAGATGCTCAGCCGCTTCCAGACGCGCGGGGCGCAAGGCCACATCCTCGACCGTTTCCGCAAGGGGCAAGTGGACATCGTCGTCGGGACGCACCGGCTGCTCTCGGCCGACGTCAAGCCCGCCGACCTGGGTCTCGTGATCGTGGACGAGGAACAGCGGTTCGGGGTCGAGCACAAAGAGCGGCTCAAGATGTTCCGGCAGACGGTGGACGTGCTGACGCTGACGGCGACGCCGATTCCGCGGACGCTTCACATGTCGCTTCTGGGGATTCGGGACATCTGCAGCCTTTCGACGCCGCCCCAGGACCGCCGCGCCGTGCGGACCGAGGTCTGTCATTGGAACGATGACCTGATCCGCCAGGCGATTCTGCGGGAACTCGCGCGCGATGGCCAAGTCTTCTTCGTCCACAACCGCGTCCGCACCATCGCGCAGGTGGCGGACAGGGTCCAGGCCCTGGCGCCCGAGGCGCGTGTCACGAGTGCCCACGGGCAGATGCACGAGCGCGACCTTGAGGGGCGGATGCTCGACTTCTTTGCCGGAAAGATTGACGTCCTCGTCTCGACGACCATCATCGAATCCGGCCTCGACGTGCCGCGCGCCAACACCATGTTCATCCACGAGGCGGACCAGTTCGGCCTGGCGGACCTGCACCAGTTGCGCGGCCGCGTCGGGCGATACAAGCACCGGGCGTATTGTTATCTCCTGCTCCCGGAAAGCCGTCCTCTGACGCCGGCGGCGGCCAGGCGCCTCAAGGCGATTGAGCGCTACTCGGAACTCGGCGCCGGGTTCCAGATTGCCATGCGGGACCTGGAAATCCGCGGCGCGGGGAACATCCTCGGGCCGGAACAATCCGGCCACATTGCGGCCATCGGCTACGAACTTTACTGCCGTCTCCTGGAGACGTCCATTCGTCGGCAGCAGGGCAGACCGGAGCCCGAGCGCCGCCGCACCGACGTGCGGCTCGAAGTCCCCGCATTTATCCCCGAAGGCTACGTTCCCACCGAGAGCCAGCGCATCAGCCTGTATCGTCAGTTGCAGCGGGCGCCGGACCTTGGGGCGCTCGAGGGAATCGCCGCCGAGATTGCCGACATGTATGGGCCGGTGCCCGCGGAGGTTCGGAGGCTTGTGGATTTGGAGGGGGTGCGGCTCCTGGCGGGACGCGCCGAAATCCGCTCGATTCACCGCAAAGGCGCCGACTTGATGATGGCCGTCGAAGACGCCTCAGTCGTCGCGGCGTTTTTTGAGCGGGCCACCGACCCTTCCGTGCGGAAGGCCGGCACGGTGCGCGTCATCGACGCCCACACGGTGCTCTGGCGGCTGCACAAGGACGCTGGAGCCGACGGGGCGCTGGCGCTTCTGAAGAAGTGGCTTGCCCGCGCTCCGGAGGATAAATAGAATACCGTGCGACACGGGTTGGACTCTGTCGGTAAGGATGCCATGAAGGCTACGGTTGGGTTATTGGCGGCTCTAGTCGGTCTGGGATTGGGCGGCTGCAACCTCTGGCGGGACGAGCCGGCGCTCGCGCCTCGGATGGCCCGGACGGGCGGCGAGTTCAGCACCGCGGGAGGTGCCGCGGATGAGGAAGTCAGCCCGGCCCGGCCGGTGGCGCCGATTCCTCGTCCGACGGAGCAGCAGCGCGCCGCTTCCGCGCCGGAGGCAACATTGACGCGGCCCGACCGCACCGCCGCCTATGAGGCGAGGTTGGAAGAGGTCTCGCCGCCTGTCGCAGCGGATCGGCCGCCTGTTCCGGCCGGCCCCGAAGTGGAGAGTGGCGGCGGGACGCATCTTGTGGATGCGATCCTGGCCGAGGTCAACGGCGAAGTCATCACCCGGGAGGATATTCTCGGGCCGCTGCGCCCACAGATCAAGAAGTGGCGCGAGGAACTGTCGCCCGAGGAGTTCAAAGCCCGCTGCCGCTATGTCGTGGACCTAAAGTTGCGCCGCGCCATCAGCGAACGGCTGGTGGTTCAGGAAGCCAAGCGGCTCCTTTCAGAGCAGCAGAAAGAACAGGTTGAGGCGACGCTCGGGCAAATCCTCAAGGACCTGGCGGCCGAAGCCGGCAGCATGCTCCTGCTGGAGGAACGTCTCAAACTCGAGGGCACCACAGTTGAGGAGGGGATGGTAAAGGAGCGGGAGCGGCTTCTGGTTCAGCGCTTCCTGCGTGAGCACGTCGCGCCCACAATTCACATCACGCACTCCGAGTTACTGGATTATTACAACGAGGTGCGCGACCAGCACTATGTGAAGCCGACGCGGGTGCGGATGTGGCTCATTGCGATTCACAAGGCCGAGTTTCCCGATGCGGCTCAAGCGCAGGCCCTGGCCGGGGCCGTCCGCCAGCGCGCCGCCGCCGGCGAGGACTTCGCCAAGTTGGCCGAGCGATACAGTCACGGCGTCATGGCCAAGAAGGGCGGCGACTGGGACTATCTGACCGAAGGCTCATTCCGCGTCAAGGCCGTCGATGACGCCCTTTTCGCCCTTGAGCGCGGCCGGGTCGGACCGCTCGTCGAAACCGACGACGCCTTCTATATTGTCAAGGCCGAGGACCGCCAGGAGGGGCGGACCGTCCCCTTCACCGAGGTCCAGGACGAACTGGAAGACGAACTTCGCGACCGACGTTATAATGAGGTCGTATCTCAACATATCCAGAAACTGTACGACCGGGCCTACGTCCGCATTAACCGAGAAAATCTATAGAGGGTACCATGCCACAGATTACGTTCCTTCCCTATGACATTCGTCTGGAGGTTCCGCGCGGGACGACGTTGCTCGCCGCCGCCGATGAGGCGGCCGAGAGCGTTGCCGACGACTTTTTCGTAGGGGAACTCTGCGAAGGCCGACACGAGTGCGGCAACTGCTGCGTCGAGATCTGCGAAGGCGCCGAGCATCTCTCGCCCATTACCGAGGCCGAGCGGGCGCTGCTGGCGGGGCTCGGCCACCCGCGCTCCGTCCGGACCGCCTGCACGGCGCGCGTCTATGGCGACGTACGCATTCGCATCATCGCACCGGTGAAACACACGCGCGAGCGCAGCGACGCCCAGATGCAGGCGCACCCGTAGCATCGGGATGCTGTTTTCAACTTCGCGCCGTGGGTCCTCTGATCCACGGCGCTGATTGCAAGCGCGGAGAAGCGCCTTGTGCTCTGACCGCAAGCAATGTCGCTTTACCCATGTTGCCGTCATTGGACCCGGAGCCATCGGTTGTGTGTTCGCGGTACGCCTGGCGCTGGCCGGGGGCGGCCCGCGCGTGACCCTCGTTGACCATTGCGCAGGACGCGCCGAACGGCTGAGCGCCCGGCCGCTGGTTCTCCACACGCCCGAGGGAGACCTCTCGGCCCGGTTGCCGGTGCGCACGGCCCTCGACGAGCCCCCGGACCTGGTCATCCTCGCGACGAAGGCCTATGCGGCCCGGTCCGCGGCGCGTACGGTAGCCGCCTGGATGGGCCGCGCGCCAATCCTGACGATTCAGAACGGCCTCGGCGCCAGAGACGAGGTGGCCGAGGCGGCACCTGCTTCGACCGTCATAACCGGAGTGATATACCAGGCGGCCAACGTCGTCGGGGAGGGCGAGGTCCACCACGTTGCCAACCAACAAACCCTCATCGGTTATCCCGGCCGCCCGCCTGACGACCTCGCCAGGGCGGTCGCTGCGCTGCTCGATGCCGCTGGCCTTCCCGCCGGAACCGAAGCCGACATGACGCCGGTCGTGTGGGGCAAGTTGCTTATCAATGCGGCCTTGAATCCTGTGGCGGCGCTGGCGGGTGTCCGAAACGGGGAGGTCGCGTCGCGGCCGGCGTTGTGGGCGTTGGCTGAGGCGATTGCCGAAGAAGGGGCCGCCGCGGCGCGGGCCGAAGGGGTCCGCCTGCCTTACACCTCGGCGGTCGAAGCCACCCTTGAAACCGCCCGGGCGACGGCCGAGAACCGCTGTTCGATGCTCCAGGACCTGGAGGCCGGCCGGCGGACCGAGATCGACTATCTAAATGGCGCCATCGTCCGCACCGCCGAGGCGCACGGCATCGCGGCGCCGGCGAATCGCGCGGCGACGATGCTGGTGCGCCAAGTGTCGGCCACTGAGGAGGAGCATCACAAGTGACCCTCGAACACTCGCGGCGTCGCGTGGGGCTCGTGATGTCCGCTGGAGACATCCCTCCGACAGGGACACTCAACATCTTCGCATGGGTTCTGGCCGCGGTCGTGGTGGTGTTGGTGAGCATCCCCTTGCTCAACGCCGAAGCGGCAAAAGAACTGGCCGCGGCCTACACCCCGAAGGGGGAGCCGCAGGAAACGCCGATGGACTGGTGCCAAGAGCCGCTGTACGCGGCGGCCCTGTTGATTTGCCTGGCGGTGGTCGTGCGGATGTGGCGTCGGCCGGAGCGTCTGCCGCTTTGGGTTCTCATCTCGTTCGTGACGGCGGGGCTTTTGTGGCGCGAACTGCCGTGGGACGAGCGCGTCCTTGGCGCTAACACGTTCAGTTGGGCCAGGTATCTCGGGCGCCCGGAGGTGCCGCTTTGGTCGCGGCTGGTATTCGGAGGCGGCTCGATTCTTGCGACGGGCGCACTCGTGGCCTACATCATAGCGAAGCGCCGCGTCTTGCGCCGGCTTGTCCGCGAAAAGATCATTTCGATCAGCAGTGCCCTTTTCGTTCTCGGAGGCCTTTTGCTCGTGGCGGCCCAGGGGGTGGACAAACACCGGACGACGGACGCCATCCTCGGCACGAGCCTTTCCACGTGGGCTCTGAGGGATTACCTGGAGGAGTCGCTGGAAATCATCGGGCCGCTGCTCCTCGTGATGGCGTGTTTGATGGCGGCGATGGAAGAGTTTCCCGGCCGCCGTTCGGACGGATGATTCGGTTGCGCACCGGCTGCTACATGGAGTTGTCCCGACTCTGGAGATAGTCGAGGAGCAGGCCCGCCTCGTCGAGTTTCAGCAGCAGGTTGACGTTCTCGATGGTCGCGTCATCAAGAGGCGCGTCCCGGCGTGCGACCCGCGCCCCGTTGTCGGCCAACTCCAGCAATTCGACGGCCACCGCGATGTCTTCAAGGGCCATCTCCCGGCCGTTGTCCGGTTGCGGCGCGCGGGAGGTCGGCGTGGCGGCGCTCCAAACGAGAGCGGCCACCACCAGCGCCGCTGCCGCAGCCACCCAGCGGTAGCGCCAGACGAGCGAGGGGATTCCCGGCCGCCGGTGCGCGGCAGCGACGTAGAGCCGGCGACGTAAGGATTCCATCGCCTCCGGCCGCAGGGACGGCTCGCGGTCCAGATGCTCCATCGCCGCCAGCCCTCGCGCCAGCCCGCGCACCTCCTCGCGGCAGTTGACGCACGATTCGAGATGGGCCTCAAGGGCGCGGCGGCGCCGATGCGGCGCCTCACCGGCCGCATACAGAACCCATTCTTCCTTTTTCGGGCAGCCTTTCATAGTTCTTCCTCGGGTATCAGGTTGCCGAGTTTTTTGAGCGCCCGGTGCGCCCGCGCCAGCACCGTTCCGAGCGGTTCGCCGGTGGCCTCGGCGATCTCCTTGAACGCCAGTTCCCCGTAGAACCGGAGGAGGATGACCTCGCGGTCCGGCCGGGGCAGCCGGGCGAGGGCGGCTTCGAGCCTCGCCGTCCGTTCCCGCCGGGCTAAACCTGAGTCGGGCGTCGCCTCGGCGCCGCGGTCCGGCGGGAGCCCTCCGCGGCGGCTCTCCAGACTCAGGACCGTTTCACGACCCTGCCTGCGCACCCAATCGCGTGCGGCGTTTGTCGCAATGCGAAAGATCCACGCCCGGAACTTCCCCTCAGGGCGGTATGTCTTGAGGCCGCGAAAGGCTCGAAGGAGCGTTTCCTGCGTGAGGTCCTCCGCCACATCGCGGCGGCCGATGAGGCGAATCAAGAGACCATACACGCGCGGAGCGAAGGCCGCAAGCCGCTCCTGCAAGGCCTCGCTGTCGCTTTCCGCGTGCCTCATCCTGTCCGCCTGGCTAAACGATGCGGTGGACCGGTTATTGCCGCCGGTTGACAGGCCCACCCCCACCGGGCTATAAGAGCGCTCGCCATGCGAATTCTGGGGCTGGATCTCGGCAAGCGGCGGGTCGGGGTCGCGCTGAGCGACCCGGGGGGCGTCATTGCGCAGCCCCTTGCGCAACTGGAGCCGAAAGGACGCCGGGACCTCGTGGCACAGGTCGCGCATCTGGTGGCCGAACACGGTGTCCAGCGGGTCGTTGTGGGGCTTCCGCTCAGACTGGACGGGGCGCGCGGCGGCGAGGCAAAGCGCGCCGAAGCGGTGGTCGAGGCGCTTCGCGACGCGCTGGACGCGCCGGTGACGGTGTGGGACGAGCGGTTTTCGAGCCGGCGGGCGGACCGGTCCATGCGCCAGGCCGGTCTTTCTCCCGCTCGGCAAAAGGAGCGACGCGATATGGTCGCAGCCACGCTTATCCTCCAGGCCTATCTGGACGCCGGCTCACCGTAAAAAGCGTCCGCCCCCTTTGGGGGGGTGGGTGTTCGGCTGTGCGCCTTCTGCAAGACCTGCTCAAGGGCCTCGTAACCCCCGGTTGTCTCGAAGATTTATGCCCGGCTGCCTGCGCTGGTTCGGGAGATAGTAAGCAATCCCGCCCGGGGCTGTTTTGGGGCCTCCTGGCATAAGTCAATATTATAACGCCGGCGGATTCAATTTTGAAAAGCAACATGGGATGAGAAGCGGGAAAGGCGTGGCGTTGCACCGCGGGTTCGATAGGATTCGCCTGCGGGCCTCCTCGCCCGACGCAACCGGGGCGACCTGCTCGATCACGCCGGACGGTTGAGCGGGAGTCTTGCCCTCGCCCGCTGTGTTCTTCCGGTCATGCCGTCGTTTCCACCACAACCGGCGCCATTAGGCCGTGATCGGTCAGAAGATAGTCGTCGGTCCACTTCTCGTTGTTCGGGTCGAATTCACCCGGTCCGGTCCATCGCCCCCACGGGGTGTGCAGGGGACCGAGGATGTTCTTCCGTCCGCCGATGACCTCCACGAGGATTTGGTTCTCGCCTTCGGCCAGGGTGTCGGTGATGTCGGCGGCGAAGGGTGGCCAGGGAAGAACGAAGTCGCGCCCGCCGGCATGGATCACCGCCGCCGTGCAGGCGCTGCGCGGCAGGCGGATGCGCAGGCGCTTGCCGCCCATCGGACGCTTCACCGTGAGCTGATAGCGCACCGAACCGCTGTAAAAGTCGAGCCCCTGCCCGACCCACGAGCCGAGGGTGAGGCGCTCGGGGGGCGACGTCAGGGTCATCCCGCCGGACCGGCGAGGCCTGCTCGCCTCCTGATTCGCCACGCCGAATTCGCCCACCAGATACATGTCCTCCAGTTCCATGTCCGGCCGATAATCGAAACTCAGGAGAATTTCGTTCTCGCCGATCTTCAGGTGGGGTCCGATGTCAATTGTTTTGATGTCCTCGTCCACCCACCAGCCGTCCATCTTCTCAACGGCCTGCCCGTTAACGGTGATCCGATAGTCCTCCGGGCGCTCGAGAGCCAGTTTGCAGCGGCTGGGCAAGTCGGTCACGTGGAACGTCCACCGCATCTCCACATGGTCGCGCGGGGAGGTGTCCACGACGCCGGTGGCATACAGATACCAGGGCTGGTGCTCTCCGCCCAGGCGGCTGCCCAGACCGTACCGGGCGCGGATCTCCGCGTCGGCCTTGAGCGACGGCATAGGTTTCGACCACTCCCCCTCTCCGACGCGGTACCGGCAGTAATCCAGCGGGAACGTGTTCGGCTCGGTCCTCTCGATCTCAAACGGTCCCTCGAGTGTTTTCGTTTCGAGCACCTCCGGCTCGACGATGGGCGGCTCGGCGTCGGGTGCGGAAAGCCCCAGCGTGACCAGCGCCGACCCGGTGGGCGGCAGCCGCAGTTCAAATTCGACGTGCCCGTCGTCCGATTCGGCGGCCACTTGCCGCTTCCTTCCGCTCAGCGCATCCCACAAAGTCACCGGGCCGCCGCCTGCGACGCGGACCGTCACGGTGTGCGCTTCTTCCCGGTCGTGCGAGTGGATGAACAGGATCTGCCCGTCCTCGACAGATCGCAGCATAGACCAGCAGAACGCGGTTTCGCGGCCGTCTTCGCGGATGGAGATGCGCCGGGGCAGCAGTTTCTCAATCGCCGGGAGGAACTCGCGCTCCTCGTCACCGCATCGGTCGGCCTTCTGGACAACGTCGGCGAGCCGGTTGCAGCCCTCGCCCTTTTCGCCATCCACGAGCGTCGGCGTTTGTCCGATGAAGAGCACGCTGCCGCCGAGTTTCTGGAAGCGGCTCAGCCGTTCGACCGTCGTCGCGCGTAACGTCACGGCAGCAGGGACGATCACGAGCCGGTAAGTCATCCGGCCGACCTTCAACCCTTCGGAGTTCGCCTCTGCATGTTTTGCCATCAGCGACTCGTCGCCGAAATCCCAGTCGTGACTCTGGAAGGACAAGGTGCGGATAACACAGTTCAGGACGTCCTGAATGGCCTTGGTCGGGTCCTCGCCCGTCTTCGGGTCGGGCGGGCCGCTCAGCCCCCAGGCCGACTCGATCGGATGGACCACCAGGATGTCGCGGACGGGCCGCCCCTGTGTCAGCATCACCGCCAGCCGCGCAAAGTAATCCTCGACCGCCCCATAGTATCGCCACCACGGGCTGTGGGCAAAAAGGCTGGCCGGAAAATCGCGCTTCGCCCCGCCGGCGAGGCTGTAATGCGTCAGGTGCGGGCAACGGAGGTTAATCCCTGTCGCCAGGTGCCAGTCTCCGACGAACTTGTGACCATCAAGCGGCCAGTCCCAGCCCGTGCAGCCATACAGTTCGCTGAGGGCCCGCGGGCGGCCGAGTTGGGCAGCGACGCTCGTGCACTGCTTCGCCGTCGCCAGTTCCCCGGACTGATCTGTCAGAATATCGATGCCCGGCCATTGCATGTGTTCGTAATGGGGCATCGCTGCTCCGACACAATGAATCTGCGACGCCAGCGTCTCTTCGGCGAGCATATGGCCCGTGAGCGCGATGCGATGCGCTCCGCACCAGGCCCCGATCTGTTCCGACCAGTTCTCGACGAAAAGTTCCGTGATCGTGCGGTAGTAATCGTAGCGGACCTTGGAAAAGGCGTCGCCGGCGAGCGGAAAAACCAGTGCGGGAAGGTGATCCAGCAGATCATAGCCGCGACGCCGCTTGAACTCATCCGGCAGGTCGGCGGTCCAGGGCAGCCGGGCCTTGACATCCTGCGCCGGATTGCCCGACCGAAACCGGACGCTGCCATAATTCGGCTCGTCCGTGAAGATCGCGGGGATCAGATCGCCGAAATCTTTGCCGTAGCGCTCCGCATACGCCTCGTGGGTGACGCGGATGAACTCGGCGACGGCTTCGCGGTTCATGGTGTCCAGATACGCCCCGTCGTTGTGCCAGCCGCGCGGCGCATTGGTCTTCAGATTGAACACGATGGTCTTCTCACCGGGGGAGGCATCGTCTTTGCCTTCGGCGACCCGGTAGCCCTTCAGCCAGCCCTCCTTGTTCGTCTCGACGGCGTAGCGCCGGAGGGGTTTCCCGTCGTCCTCTTCACTGACTTCGAGGAAATGCATGGCGTATTCGGGTCGGCCGCGCGTCACAAGCCCGCCCGCCGCCCCCGACGGCCAGCGGTCCTCGTCATACAGGTAGGCTTTCATCTGAAGTTCGCGCGCCTTTTCGACGCAGGCGGAGATGCACTCGAACCAGGCGTCCGAGAGGTAGGGAGTCTTCAGGCCGTAGCGGCTGTGCATGAAGAAGCCCCCCATCCGGACCTCGTGCATTGACTCAATCGCCCGGCGGAGGCGCTCGGGGTCCAGTTCGCTGTTCCACGACCAGAACGGCGCGCTGCGATAACTGGCGGGCGGATTCGCCCAGAGTTCGTCACGCGTTTTCGCTTGCTTGCTCATGTCGGCAATTTTCTCCCGGCCGCGTCCCGAAAGTGGGTGGAAATTGGGTTCCGGCGCGACCTGTATCCGAAGCCCAATTCGGCCCGCCTTCCTGGCGGACCTGACGTTACTCTAAGCCGCCTCCAAGTACCTGTCAAGTGCCGAAACGTCGATGCTCT
>DATLBA010000093.1:0-13720 GCA_035527275.1 Phycisphaerae bacterium | reverse complement strand
CGGGATGCACATGAAAATCTCGGCAATCCGCATCAGCACCAAGTCAATCCATCCGCCAAAATACCCGCTGAGCGCACCCAGAATGACCCCGATGCTCATGCTGATGCCCACGGCCACGAACCCGATCGACATGGCCGTCCGGGCCCCGTACAGGACGCCCATCAGGATGTCGTTTCCGAGGCGGCCGGTGCCGAGCGGATGCTCCCATGACGGGGACTGATTCTTGAAGGCCAGTTCCCTGTACCCCGGGTTCCGCGGATAAGCAATCGCGGGGAACCACGCCGCGTCGACCTGGTCGGCCCGCTCCAGATAGAATCCGTAGCGCCGCTCCGGTTCCCGGAACGAAACGAGCGCGAACGTTATGATGAGCCACAGGCCGGCATGCACAAGCACCGTCCAGGTGAACGGACTCGCGCCGGCGATCAGAGCCCGTGGGCGCAGCAGGCGCATCGTCAGGGGCACCGTAACAGCGAGCACCAGCGCCAGCATGGCTGCGTATTCGAAGTTCGAAAGGTACCGGAAGATTGGCCAACTCGTCTCGCCATTCTCCACCCACCGGACAGGTATTTCGCCGATGATGAACGGCGCGGCAATCGACACCAGGGCCAGGAGCACGATCGCTGCAAGGCTGATCATGGCGCTGGGGCGTTTCCTGAGTTGGCCCCAGACGATGGCGCCGTAGGACTTGGGCGCCCCCGTGGGCTCGCCGGCCTCGGTTGTTCTGGCGTCACTCATACCGCACCTGCGGATCCGCCCAAGCGTACAGGATATCTCCGATGAGCAGGGCCATCAGCGTTAACGTTCCGTAGACCAGTGTCGAGGTCATGATGACCGACAGGTCGTACGCTTTGGCGGCGTTAACGGTCAGCAATCCCATCCCCTGGATGGTGAAAAGCGTCTCGACAATCACGCTGCCGCCGATCATCGCGGGCAGCATCAACACAACGGTCGTGATCATCGGCAACAGGCTGTTACGGAGGGCGTGGTGATAGACGACGCGGTGTTCCGGCAATCCCTTGGCCCGCGCGGTGCGGATGTAATCGGCCCGCAGATTTTCAAGCAGGCTGGCCCGCCCGAGTTTCGCCAGGTAGGCCAGCCCCCCGTAGACCATGCACGCGACCGGAAGCGTCGCGTGCCAGAGCGTATCGACAAGGTAGTCCCACCAACCGAGGTCCTCAGCGTCGAGGGCATGAAGCCCGGCCAGCGGGAACCACTCCATCCCCTCCCCACCCTTACAGAGGTACACGAGCAACAACGTCCCGGACAGGATAACAGGGACGCTCCAGAAGCCCAGCAGGATGAGTGTCGAGCCGCGGTCGAACAGCCGCCCCCGATGCCGGGCCGCCGTCAGACCCACAGGAATAGCAATCAGAAAGATGAAAAACTGGGCGACGACGTTCAGCGTCAGCGTCACCGGGATACGTTCGAGGAACAGGTGAATGGGGTTGCGGCTGCCGTGGCCGTCCGGCGTGCGGTAGGCGCTGCTGCGGTACTTGATGCTCTCGCCGAAATTGCCCTGAACGATGTGCCCGACCCATCGCCCGTACCCGTGGAAGACGTTGACGACTTTCTCGGCGGGGTCGATCAGCGTTTTCTCGAAGTCGAATCGGTTGACGTCCCACCACTTCTTCCAGGAATCGATGTCGCGGGCGAACGTCTTGCCGGTGATGCGTTCGAGTTCGGCGGCCGCCCTGCCCTTTGCAGCGTCGTCCCCTTTCTCCAGTTGCTCCAAGTGGGTGGCGACGTCGTCGCCCCAGTAGTTGATGTCCTTCAGGCCGAGGCGCTCGCGGATGCGCTCGGCGCTTTGGCGCATGACCTTGGGGTCGATGTCGCCCGACTGGGCCAGGATCATTGCCTCGATGGGGTCGCCCGGCGCCAGGCGCACGATGGCATACGCCAGGAGCGTTATCCCAACCAGCGTGGGGATCATCAGGAGCAGGCGTTTGGGGATATAGGTTCTCACGAGCCCCCGACCCCCTTGCCCCGCCGCTTGTCCTTCAAAATCCACCACTCATACGGGTACAGGCCCAGCCGGTGGACCTTGACGTTTCTGAGCCTGGCCGACACCAGCGCCAGCGCATCGCTGGTCCAAAGGAAGCTGTACGGCTGCTCGTCGTGGAGGAGGCGGTGGAACTGGTGGTAGAGGGCGTTGCGTCTGTCCTCGTCGAGCGTGGCGCGGGCCAGTTCGATGAGACGGTCGGCCTCGGCGCTGCGGAAACTGATGAAGTTGTGGCCGCGGCCCTCGATCTGGGCCGAATGCCAGATCTGGTTCGGATCGCCCTCGACCGAGCCGGTCCACGCAAGCGAAATGGCGTCGAAGTCACGGTTGTCGAGCTTCGTGATGAACACGGCCCACTCGTAGAACCGCACGTTCATCTGAATGCCGACGCGCCGGAATTCCTCTTTCAGGACCCTCGCCATGTCGCGGTAGACAGGCAAGCCGGCCGGCATCGACAGTTCGAATTCAAACCGCTTGCCGTCGGCGCTCTCGATCCAGCCATCCTGGTCGCGGTCCTCCCAACCGGCGTCCGCCAGAAGCCGCAGCGCTTCGGCCCGGTCGAACGCCCAGGGCTCGATCGTCTGGTCGTATTGTTTGCTGCCCGTCCAGAAGGGCCCCGTCGTGACGCGGGCAATGTCGTACAAGAGGTATTTGACGAGCTGCTCGCGCCAGATGAGGTGCGTCATCGCGCGGCGGACGCGCCAATCGGTGAATGGGGGCCTGGCGTTGTTCCAGGCGATGTAACGGTAGCCGGCCGGTGGCTGGTACCGGAGCATCTGGAAGTCCTTGCCGGCGCGAGGGTTCTTCTTCAGTTTGATCCACCACTCGGGCCGGACGCTGATGTAATCCAGTTCCCCCGCCAGGAACGCCTGGACGTAGGCCTGCGGCTCCATGATGACGCGGAACGTGATGCGGTCGAAGGCGCGCGGCCGCCTCCAGTAGTTCTCATTTCGCACCAGGACGATCTGCTGGCCCGTGGTCCACTTGTCGAACCTGTACGGCCCCGAGCCGAGCAGTTTATCACTGATATCGTTGAACTGCTTGGGGTCCTTGAACTCGTAGAACCGGCGCGGAATGATCGGCGCGTACGCGCCGCTGACCTCGAAACTCTTGAAGTAGGTCTTCTTCCAAATGAACCGGACGGTCCGTTCGTCCACCTTCTCGCACCGCTCGATGTCCTCGTAATACGAGCGGAGGTTTGCGGCATCGATCTCGGGGTTCAGGATCGTGTTGACGCTGAAGACCACGTCGTCGGCCGTGACGGGGGTGCCGTCGGAAAACTTCGCCCGCGGGTCAATGTGGAAGGTGATGGTCTTGCCGTCTTCGGAAACCTCCCAGCGGTCGGCGAGTTCCGGCTTCCAATCGAGGGTGTCCGGGTCACGAGTGATGAGACTCTCGAAGATATGGCCGTTGATGATGTCCTGGTACGCGTCCTTGGTGACGAGGGGGTTGAGCGTCTGGGGTTCGGCACTCAGATGCCTCCGCAGCGTGCCGCCCATCTGGTCGGTCGTGAACTCGGGGATGAGGTCGTCGGCTGCCGCACCCGGCCGGGCCAGAACAGCACACACGAAGAAAGCCGCAAAAGGCAGAAGGACTCGGCGGCCCCGAAAGACCGGGCCGCCCCCTATCCTTGCTCGTCTGTCAGCCATTCGTCGTTCGGGTTTCGTCATTCGCAGTGGTTCAGGCGTCGGGGAACTCGCCGGTGAAGACTTCCTCGACCGGTCCGGTGAGGAGGACCTCGGCCCGGTCGTCGGGCCACTCGACCGCCAGGTCGCCGCCGGGCACGTGGGCGAGGATTCTGCGGCCGGTGCGCCCCGTCAGGACGCCCGCCACGCACACGGCGCTCGCCCCCGTGCCGCACGCCAGCGTCATGCCGCTTCCGCGTTCCCACGTCCGCATCACCACGTCCTCGAGCGAAACCACCTCGACGACGTGGGTGTTGACCCGCTCAGGGAAGAGTTTGTGGTGCTCAATCTTGGGCCCGAGGGTCTCGAGCGGCCAATCAGCCGCCGAATCCGCGTAGAAGACCGCGTGGGGATTGCCCATGTTGACGCAGGTCATCCAGAGGGTCTGCCCGCCGACGATCAGCGGCACATCGACGACCCGCTCCCCGTCCAGAAGGACGGGGATGTCCTGCGCGGCGAGTCTCGGCCGGCCCATGCCGCACGCGCCTTTGATGATGCGGCCGCCAGGGTCGCGCTCAAGCCTGATTTCGCGTATCCCGGCAAGCGTTTCGACACGGACCGTGTCGCCTTTCGCCAAGCCCTGTTCGATGGCGAACCTGGCCAGACCCCGCACGCCGTTGCCGCACATCTCGGCTTCGGAGCCGTCGGCGTTGAAGATCCGCATGCGGACGTCGGCCTCGCCTTCCGGCGGAAGGCAAAGGATGAGCCCGTCGGCGCCGACGCCGAAGTGCCGCTCGCTCATCCGTCGCGCCAGCGCCGCCGGCTCGGGCACCTCGACCTCGAAACCGTTGAGATAGATGTAGTCGTTTCCGGCGCCATGCAACTTCACAAATCGCATCGAAAACCCCTGTCTTCCGCGTTTCTTGGGCTAAGGCATGATTATAGCCCGCACGGGGTAAGGTCATCCAGTCTTTTGTGCCCGCCGAAGCCCTGCGGCGCCGAAAGTTGACTTCCCATCTTCCGGGCGATACACTGTAGCCCTTCCGGGCGCCTGCGCCTCAGACGAGTTTCTCGTCCCGCGGAGGGAAATCGACCTTGTTCGACACCGACTTTATCGTCCACCTGCTCCTGCGTCTGCCTGTGGTCCTTTTTGCGCTCACGGTCCATGAATACATGCACGGCTACGTTGCGCTCCGCTGCGGCGACGATACGGCGTATCGTGCCGGCCGCCTGACGCTGAACCCGCTGGCCCACCTGGACCCGATCGGAACGTTGTGCCTAATGTTCGCCCCGATTGGGTGGGCCAAACCCGTGCCGGTCCAGCCGCTGAACTACCGCCATCCGCGACGCGACGAGATTCTCGTCAGCGGCGCGGGGGTAACGGCGAACTTCGCCCTCGGAGCGGTGCTGGCCGTCGCCCTGCGCCTCCTCTTGTGGGGCGGCCTGCTTCCCCCAACCCCGCTCGGCGCGATCTTCATGCTTCTGCTCGTCAACGGCATCATCGTGAACTTTGGGCTGGGCGTCTTCAATCTCCTGCCCATTCCGCCGCTCGACGGCTCGCACATTTTCCGGGAACTGCTGCCGTACCACGCGAAGGAAACCTACCGGCGAGTGAGCGCCTACGGCCCGATTGTGCTCATCCTGCTGGTCCTGTTCGGCGGAAGATTGTTTCACGGTTTCCTGCTGGTCCCCATAAAGTATCTCATGTGGGCATTCGGCGGGCGGAGCGTCGCGGAACTCATCCTGTGACCGGAAGCAGCCGCAGCCCGAACGAGAGGAATGAAGCCTATGGCCGGACCTGAGAAGCGTCGCAAACGAATCCTGAGCGGCATGCGGCCGACGGGGCGGCTCCACCTGGGAAACCTCGTGGGGGCCCTCTCGAACTGGCGCGACCTCCAGGACGATTACGACTGCTTCTTCATGATCGCCGACTACCACGCTCTGATGAGCGAATACGCCGACCCCGCCGGCATCGCCCAGGCCGCGTGCGAAGTCGCCATTGACTTCCTTTCCTGCGGCCTGGACCCCGAGCGGAGCGTCATCTTCCGCCAGAGCGACGTCGCCGAGCACAGCGAGTTGCACCTCATCCTCTCGTGCTATACGCCCATCTCGTGGTTGGAACGGAACCCAACCTACAAGGAACAGATGGAGCAACTGAAGACGAAGGACATTCACAATTACGCCTTCCTGGGCTATCCGGTGCTTCAGGCGGCGGACATCGCCATCTACAAGGCCGACATCGTGCCCGTCGGCGAGGACCAGTTGCCCCATCTGGAACTGGCGCGCGAGGTCGTCCGGCGGTTCAATCATCTGGTTGGGCGCGACGTGCTCGTCGAGCCGCAGGCGCTCCTCACCACCAGTCCGCGCCTCCTGGGCCTCGATCGGCGCAAGATGTCGAAAAGTTACGGCAACCAGATTGACATCGCCGACCCGCCGGAGACGATTGTGAAAAAGGTCGCCTCGATGATTACCGACCCGAAACGCATCCGGCGCGGCGATCCAGGCCACCCCGACGTATGCAACGTCTGCCAGTACTACAAGGTCTTCGCGCCCGACGAGCATGACGAGGTGGCCGATAAGTGCGCGGCTGCCAAATGGGGATGCACGGACTGCAAGAAGCGGCTGGCGGAGGTGCTCGTCGCGCTTTTGGAGGAACCGCGCCGGCGGCGTGCGGAACTGGAGGCCCATCCGGAGCGCCTCACACAGATACTGACGGACGGAGCCGAGCGGGCCCGGCCCATGGCCCGCGCGACGCTCGGCGAAGTCAAGGCCGCCACTGGCCTCGCGGCACTATGACAACACCCAGGGTTGCAACTTCCCGGGGATGAAACGGCGCCGATGGAAAGGCATCGCGCATATGGCTTACAAGGTTGACCTCGACATCTACAATGGCCCTCTCGACCTGCTCCTTTACCTCATCAAGCGGGAAGAGGTGGACATCTGCGACATTGCCATTGCGCGGATTGCGGACCAGTACGTCGCATACCTGGACATGCTCACGGGCCTGGACATCGAGTTGGCGGCGGACTTTGTGGTGATGGCGGCGACGCTGATGGAACTCAAGAGCCGCGCCCTTCTGCCCCGTCCCCCTGAGGTGGATGAGGAGGCCGAGGACGAGGAAGATCCGCGCGAAACGCTCATCCGCCAGTTAATCGAGTACCGCCGGTTTAAGGAAGCCGCCGGGATGTTGGGGGATCGCGGCCGCGAGATGGCGCGGCGTTTCCCACGGCAGGTGGACGAAGCGTCTCTTCGCGACATCGCCGGCGAGGAAATTGATCTTCCGACCGAGGAACTTTTCCAGGGCGTCGAACTGTGGGACCTGTTTACAGCCTTCTCGCAGGTCGTGCGGACGCTCGGCTACTCGCGCCCGCGCGAGGTCGTTTATGACGAGACGCCGGCCGAGGAAGCCGCCAAGGAACTCCTCGCACGCCTCCAGGCCGAACGCTCCATCCTGTTCACGCAAGTTTTCGACAAGGGCCGAAACCTCGGCTACCTGATTACGGTGTTCCTCGCGATTCTGGAACTGGTGCGCCAGCGCCTGGTCGGCGCCGAACAGACCGCCGACTTCCAAGACATCCGCCTGTTCCTCCGCGACCCGGAAACGGAAACCTATCAGAAGAAGAAACCCAAAGGCGCCGCGGCGTCGGCCGACGGTCTCGGCCGCAAGCGGCCCCGCCGCCCGACGGCCCATCAGCGGCGCGCGGTCCGGGAAATGATGGACGAGGCCCGCACGGCCTCCGACGAAGATGAGGGGGTGGAACTCGAAAAAACCGAGTTCGACGAAATCCTCGACTCTATTGAGGTTCCCGAGATCGAACGCCACCATCCCATGTATTCCGACGATGAACTGTTGGGGCGCAAAAGCGAAGAGCCCCCAGACACCGACCAGGAGCCGACAGATTCCGCATAGAGGTTCCCCATGACGATTCCGGTTATCGACGCTCGGATCCCGGAAAGAATCGACCTTTCCGACAACGCCCGCCTGGTCCTGGCCAGGCGGTATCTGAAGAAGGACGACCGGGGCCAGGCGATTGAGACGCCCGAGGAGATGTTTCACCGCGTCGCGGCGAACGTCGCCCGGGCCGAAGTGCCGCAGGGCGGCGCCCGCGCCGCCCAGGCCGCCGAGGAACAGTTCTACGGCCTGATGGCGCGGCTGGAGTTTCTGCCGAACTCACCCACCTTGATGAACGCGGGCCGGCGGCTCCAGCAACTGGCCGCCTGCTTCGTCCTGCCCGTGCCCGACGACATCGAACAGATCTTCGACAGCATCAAGTATGCCGCCATCATCCACAAGTCGGGAGGCGGGACAGGCTTTTCCTTCAGCCGCATCCGACCCGCCGACGACCTCGTCGAATCGAGCCGCGGCAAGGCCTCCGGGCCCATCTCCTTTATGAAGGTCTTCAACTATGCAACGGGCGCCATCAACCAGGGCGGCTTCCGCCGCGGCGCCAACATGGGCATCCTGCGATGCGACCATCCGGACGTCGAAGCGTTTTGCCGCGCAAAAGCCCTCGAAGGCGAACTCGAGAACTTCAACATCAGCGTCGCCTGCACGAGCAACTTCATGGAAGCCGTCCGCAAGGGCAAGGAGATTGACCTGGTCAACCCTCGTGGCAACCGCGCCGTCCGGCGGGTCCCCGCCAGGGTCATCTGGGAAACTATGGCCGAGCAGGCCCACGCGGGCGGCGACCCCGGCGCCGTCTTTCTCGACCGCATCAACGCCGACAACCCCACGCCGCATCTCGGTGAAATCGAGTGCACCAACCCGTGCGGCGAGCAGCCGCTCCTGCCTTACGAGGCCTGCAACCTCGGCTCCATTAATCTGAACAAGGCCGTCCGCGCCGGCCGCATCGATTGGGATTATCTCCGTTCCATCGTCCGCCTGGCGGTCCGGTTTCTCGACAACTGCATCCAGATGAGCCACTACCCCCTCTCCCAGATTACGGAAATGGTTCAGGGGAACCGCAAGATCGGCTTGGGCGTGATGGGCTTTGCGGACCTCCTGCTGCGCCTCGGCGTGGCCTACAATACCCCCAAGGCGCTCGAAGTGGCCGAAGAGGTGATGGGCTTCGTGGGCGCCGAGGCCGACCGCGCCAGCGCCGACCTGGGGCGCGAGCGCGGGCCGTTCCCGAACCTGCCGGGAAGCATTTACGACCGGCCCGACTCGCCGCCCTACCGCAACGCCTGCCGCACCACCGTCGCCCCGACCGGGACGCTCTCCATTCTGGCCGGGTGCTCGTCCGGCATTGAGCCGGTCTTTGCACTCGCGATGGAGCGGCACGTGCTCGACGGGGAGCGGCTGCGCGAGGCCCACCCGCTTTTCGAGCAGACGGCCCGGGAGCGCGGCTTCTGGGGCGAGGACCTTCTGAACCGCATTGCGGCGGCGCCTTTCCTGGCCGCGGTCGAGGGCGTGCCCGAGGACGTGGCACGCCTTTTTGTCACAGCCCACGAAATCGAACCGAAGTGGCACGTGGAGATTCAGGCGGCCTTCCAGCGCCACGTGGACAACGCGGTTTCCAAGACGGTGAACCTCCCCTACGAGGCGACGCAGGAAGACGTCGCGGACGTCTATTGGACGGCCTACGAGATGGGGTGCAAGGGCATCACGGTCTTCCGCGACCGCAGCCGCCAAAAGCAGGTCCTCGTCCGCCGCGTCGAAGAGGGGAAGGAACTCGAACCCCCGCCGCTCGCCTGCAACCGCCCCGACGCCTGCGCACGGCTATAGCAATCCGCGGTGAAAGCCCGGGTTTCCGCTTGAGGTGCAGGCATGGCCTCCCCATGCTGCGGTCAGCAGGCCAAAATGTCAGGAAGGATGCTCGCACGGTCATGGGCAAGCGCAGGAAGTAGGGGCAGGGCGAACTTTGGATTCGCGACGGTAGAAAGGCGGTTGATTCGCCCACCGCTTTGCCGATATAATCCTCGGCCCTCCGGCCCGCAGGACCGGATTGAACGGCTGTTTGCGGGGCCGGCTCGAACAGGCCGTTCGCGGGGCCGCTTCGGACGCGAAGAGCCACCTTAGCTCAACGGCAGAGCACCGCTTTCGTAAAGCGGGGGTTCCGGGTCCGAATCCCGGAGGTGGCTCCAGGTTATTTTGGATTTCAGATTTTGGATTTTCGATCGCGCGGGGGGCTGCGGCCTGCGCGGCAACCAACAATCTCTCCTACAAGTTCTCGCCGAACAGGAAGGCCCGCGCGAAGCGTTTGGCGATTTCGCGGTTCGTGAAAATCATCGGCAAGAGGAACTCCACGTTGACGTTCGGCATTTGAAGATAGGATGCCATCCGGCGCCGCCATTCGTGCTTGAACCTCAGGAGTGCGTCCTGGCAGGTGGCACCTCTTCGCTTCCCGCGGTCGGCAGCCAGAGCCTCGACGACGCACTCGGCGGCAATCGAGGCGCTTCGGATGCCTGGATAAATCCCTTCGCCTGTGGAAGCGGCGGCGAACCCACCGGCGTCGCCGATGAGCAGGGTCCGTTTCCCCACGTGATTTTCGAACTCCAGGGCGCCCCCGGCCGGGATGGCCGCGCCCCATGGTTTCTTGCGCCCTATCTTGGCGGGAAGCAGTCTGTGTTCCCGGAGGCCCGCAATCCATTCTTTGTACAGCGCGCCCAGGCGCGGCGCTTCTTCCGAGCGGACGCCAACACCGACGTTGACATAGCCCGCGCCGGGGAACGCCCACGCATACCCGGGCGCCAGGCCGAAACCGAGCGCGACGTGGATGGCACGGCCCCCGGCAAAGCAGTCGGCCATCTGTTTCCTCGTGAGTGGAATGTCTCTTGAGAGGCACATGACGAGTTGGTGCTGTTCCCACCGCTCGCGCAGGCCCAGAGTCTGAGCGACGGCGCTGCGGACGCCGTCGGCGCCGATCAGGATGCGGCCGGTCAGGCAGCGACCGCGCGCAAGCCGCACCCGCACCTTGCGCTCGCCCGCTTCGACGGCCGTGGCTTTCCTGCCGAGAAAGGTTTCCGCGCCGCTCGTCTTTGCCAGCCGCACGAGTTCGGCGTCGAACCTCCCGCGCGACACAATGTACCCGAGGTGCGACCGGCCGCCATATTCGGCCGTATGCGCGAGGTCGGGCGAGTGGAAGATAAGGCGCGTGAAGGGCGCCGCGCCGATTTTGCGACGGACAGGGTCGAGGAATTTAAACTCGCGGGCGGCCCGAGCGTTCAGCCAGCCGGCGCACGGTTTGGCGCGCGGGAAGCGCGCGGCGTCTACAAGGGCGACGGCGGCGCCCGCGTCGGCCAGCATTTTAGCGGCACAGGAACCTGCGGGCCCGGCGCCGACCACGATGACGTCGTAATCCATCTGGGCGCTCCCACCGTGCTGACGCCGGGGAATGGTAATGCTTCACCGGCGAACCGGCAAGAGAAAGCGGACGAGCGGGGCGGTGCACGACGGATCAGGCCAGACGCCAGCGGCGGCGAAGGAACCAGTCGGCCGACAGAAGCGCGACGACAACGCCCAGGAAGATCCGGCCGGAGGCAATGGGCAGGCGGTGGGGCACGGCCTCGTAAACCGGCTCGGCGTCCTGGGCGAGTTCCTCGAACAGGCTGCCAAGATTGTCGAGGGTGCGAAACGTCCCGCCGCCGGCCTCTGCGATTTGCCGAAGCGCCTCGTGGTCCGCCAGCGGGCTTGCCATCTCAAAGTCCGGCTCCGCGAGGGTGAACTCCGTTTCGGCGCGCCGGCGCGTGCCGCTCACTTCGGCCTCGGCTTCAAGTCTGTAGGGGCCGAGGCCGCTGGGCTTGAGCGTCGCGCGCCATTGGCCGTCCCGCTCGGCCGCGAGCGGCACGTTTCGGACCGTGCCGTCCGGTTCTGTCAGGCGCGTAGCGGGCGCGGCTGTCTCTTCGTCACCCGCTTCCATGTAAACCGTCACTTCAACGGCTGGTGGATTGTCGGGACCGGGTAGAAAGTATCGGACGCGGTCGGTCACGATTACCAGGTCGCCTTCGGGCCTCTCGTCGCGCTCCGCCGCCCAGAGGATTAATTGGCGCCAGAAGTGCCGGTGGCGCTCGGGGCCCTTCGGGTCGTCAGCCGAGAGGACCCACGTGTACGTTGTGTCCACGGTCAGCGCGGCCGTTCGTCCGCGGCCTACTTCGCGCACCGCCAGCAGGGGGCGGCCTTCCTCAGAGGCGGCCAGGACTTGCGCCGCCGGGTGAACACCGGCGACCCCACTTGCGCCCGAGAGCGCGGGCAGTTTGCCGAACGGGTCATCGCCTTCTTCCTCGGGCTGGAGGATGAAATGGCGCCGGCCCGCGGCGGTAGGGATAAAATGGATCGGGCCGCCCACCTGGCTGTCCTCCGGGCGAATCGCAACGGGGAGCAGGTCCGCCACCGGCGTATCGGTCCAGCCGCCCGCGCCGAAGGCGTCCAAGCCGCCCAGCGCGACGAGGCCCACCTCGCCTTCTTTGACGCGCGCGGCCAGGCGCTCCAGAAGGGATGACGGGAGGGCACCGGCGAGCAAGTCGCCTAGAACGATCACGTCGAACGCATTAAGATCGTCGGCGCTCGGTGTGGCGGCCGAGGCGCCGGGTCCGACAAGGATGCGGCGATCAAGGCTGATTTCATCGCCGCCGCCGAGGGCCCGGCCGATGAATTTTGCTTCGGGTCGCAGGTGACCTTCGAGATAGAGGACCCGGATGCCGCCTTCTTCGACTCGGATGGCGGTTTCGGATGCGTTGTTGATTTCAGCGAGCTCCCCTTCGACGGGTTCGGCCTCAAGGGCGATCCGCGTGAGGCCCGGTTCCTCGAGCGTCGGCGTGAAGACCACCTCGCGGGCCATCTGGTTGGAGGTCGGGGTCAGTGTCTGCTGCTCGGCCACTTCTCCGTTCACCTTGAGCGCGAGGTTGACGGGGCGGCCCTTCATCCCGAGGGCCGTAAGGCGAGCGCGAACCGCGGGGCGGTTGCCTACGAAGACTCGCTCGGGCGCCCAAAGGTCGCCCACCGCCACATCCCGGACGCGGTCGGATGGTTCCGGATTCCCCACCGCGACCGTGTGAACGCGGACCCCCATTTCGGCGAGGCGCGCGGCAGCCTGTGGCGGACCGGCGGCATTTCGATTGGCGGCGCCGTCGCCGACGAGCACGGCGGCGACCAGGTGCCGCCCGGCCCGAGAAGCCAAGGCGCTCAGGGCTTCGCCGGGGTCGGTCCGCGCATCCGCCGGGTCGGGGGCGGAATCCGTGATCGGTCGCAAACGCTCACCGAAGGCGAACGAGCGAATCGAGAAGCGATTGGTAAGGTTCACATAAGATTCAGCGCTGACCAGAAAGGCGGCACGGACGGCGGCGGCGCGGGTCACGGGCTTCTCGTTGGCATCGAGGGCATCGGGAATCGTCATGCTGCGGCTGGCGTCGATCAGAAAAACAATCTCGCCGGGCACCTCCTTTTGGGCTTCCCAGACGATTTCCGGCCTCAAGAGGAGCAGGACAACCGCCAGGACGACCGCCGCGCGCAGGGCCGTGAGACAAACCAGCCGCCCGCGGGAAACGGGCAGTCGCCTCTGCCGGAGGCTCCACACCACCGCTGCGACCAAAACGACCGCCACCAGCGCGCACCAGGCCAGGGGCAGGACCGGTCGGATTGCAAGATGGTCCGTAACTTGTATCAAAACGCGGACTCTCCCCACCGTCCCGAAGGCGGACTCTGCCAGTAAAATCGCCCTTGCGGCGGCCTGCGCTTGAGGAAAAGGGCGGCCTCCTTTCGAGGACCGTTCAGCCTTGTGGGCGCGGGGGTCGGTGCTTATACTGTCAGGACTTCCAGCGCCTGTCGGGTTTCGGGCGGCCGCGCACTCAGAATCGTTCACCGGAGCGGCGGCGTTTTGAACCGCGCGCGCCGAATAACGCGGCGGCTTGGACGTTCCGCATGAGGAAGGTTACGGTGCCCAAACCCATGACATCTTGCCAGCGGGTTCTGGCCGCCTTGGCCCACGAAGAACCCGACCGGGTGCCGGTCAACTATTTTGCCAACTCGAGCATCGACCGACGCTTGAAACGGCATTTCGGCCTGTCGGATGAGGATGACGAGGGGCTGCGTCGGGCCTTGGGCGTGGATTTTCGAAGCGTGGGGGCGCCATACGTCGGTCCGAAACTCCACGAGGACCTT
>DATLBA010000092.1:0-4294 GCA_035527275.1 Phycisphaerae bacterium | reverse complement strand
CGGCGGGATGAAGGCCGTCTGGCAGGTGGGCGACGCGCGGACGCGCCAGCAATTCGGCATCGAAATGCCGGGGCGCGAGGACCCCGGCCCCATCGCCGGACGGATGGCTTTTTACGCGCCCGTCGGCCTCCTTTTCTTCTTCACGGTCCTCTTTACGACGATGCTGCTGAAGCGCGTGCCGCTCCATCCGATGCACTACCTGTTCATTTCGGCCGCGTTCTTCGCGTTCCACATCCTCCTGGCGTACCTGGTGGACAAGGTGGACATCCACCGGGCCTTCTGGATTTCGGCGGCGGTGAGCGTCCTGCTGGTCGTCAGTTACATGCGTCTCGTGGCCGGCGTCCGGTTTGCCGTGGCCTACGTGGGCTTCGCCCAACTGGTGTACCTTATCGGATTCAGTTATGCGTTCTTCTGGAAGGGTTGGACGGGCCTGTCGATCGTCATCGTGGCCATCGTGACGCTTTTCGTGCTGATGCAGGCGACGGCGCGCGTGGTCTGGAACGAGGTCTTCAGGCGCAAGGCGCCGCCGCTCGCACCGCCGTCGGCAAGGTGATCGGCGGCCGGCGCGTCGCGCCAAAACAAAGCCCAGTCCCGCCGCGCCGGGACTGGGCTTTTTGCGCTAAAGGGTGGCGGGTCTCCCGACCCGCCACCCTCCCAAAAGTCTTTGAGCTCGCGGCGGTTCAGGAGAACCGCCGCGCAAAAATACCGGTCGCGTCGGTCTCACTCGGCCGAGGCGAGTTTCACGCCGGGCCCCGACAGCCGGTTCACCAGGACCACCACGGCGCCGGAGAGCGGCTGGTTCCCCAGGAGCGATTGCGACTCGGCGCGGAACGCCGTCCACGCCTCGCCTCCCGCCCGCCGGCACGCCAGGGCCGCGAGCACGACCAGGTCGTCGCCCTGGACGCCCTTCGTCACGACCTCCGCGAGGGCCTTGGCATCCACGTCCTTCGGCTCGGCGAGGAGCGCCTTGGCGACGGTGCGGACGGCGGCGAGGGGCGAGTCGGCCTTGCCCCCCGTAAGGAGCGGCCGGGCCTTCGCCAGGAACTCGCTTGACGGGTCGCGGACGCCGAGGGCTGCGTAGAGGACCGCGAAGGTAGCGGCCGGATCGTCGGGCGATTTTTCGAGGTCCGCAAGGGCGGCCTTCGCCGCCTCGTTCATCGCGTCGCGGACGGCCTGGGGAACGTCGCCCGCCCCGAGTGCCTTTCCCGCGAGCGCGCGGGCCGTGTTGAACGCCCACGCCGAACGGATGGGGAGGATGCGCGCCCGGTCCTTGAGCAGTTCGAGCGTTGCGGGGCTCTTCCAGGCGACTTCGAGGTTTGCGAGGGCCTCGTCGTCAGTCTTGCCCCCGGCCGCCGAAGCAAGCAGCCGCCAACTGTACTCGGCAAGGGCCTGCGCGGTGCGGTTCATCTCGTTGCGGGCGAGAATCTTCTCATTGGCGTCCTTGCGTGCCTCGGCCCGGGCGCTCGTCGTCTTGTGGAGCGTCGCCAAGTCGCCTTCGAGCGTCGCCTTCGGGTCGGCCAAATCGGCGAAGAGTTTGGCGGCGGCCTCGTGGGTGGCGGCGCCAGAGAAGATGAGCAGTTGCCCCGGCCCGTACCAGGCGACCGAGCCAGCCGGCAGGTTCTCGCCGACCTTCCGCAGCGCCTTCTCTGTTTTGCGCTCCAGGCCGAGCGACTGCGAAACCGCTGCGAGGAACCCATCGGCCGAGTCCTTCACGAGTTTGACCCGCTCCTGGTAGTCCTTGACCTTTTCGATGTCCGCCTGGTCGGGCATGACGAGGAGCGAGACGTCATAGACCCACGGCGCCGCCGTGGACAAGCGCCGCGCGGAGGCGACGCGCACCTCATTGTCCGCCAGCCACCACGAGAGCCGCTCCGGCACGAGCAGCCAGTCGAGGGCTTGGGCGGCCGTCGCCCCGCGCAGGTCGAGGTACACGACGCGCAGTTCCCGCTGCTGGGTGACGGCGGCAGCATCTTCGAGGCTGCCGGGGACGAGCGAAATCGCGAGGCCCGCGGCCGAGGCCACGCGGTCGAGCGCCTCCTTCATCGAGACGTCGCGGAGCACAAGGTCGAGCCTCTTGCCAAGCGCGGGGACCGTCTTTGTCCAGAGCCCGACGAGGCCCTTGTTGATTTCTTTCAGGCGGCGCTCCTGCGCGGACGTGTCGCCGGCGCCGCGGCCGATTTGGGCGAGGGCGGTCGCCCGCAGATAATCGTCCATGAGGCCGGCGCGTTCGGCCAGGAGCGCCTCTTCATTACCCGGCTCGATGGCGACGGTCGGCCGCGCTTCCGCCGGCTGGGCCATTTGAGCGGCGTCTTCCCGGAGAGCTTGGGCCCAGAGGGTGTTCCTTCCGCGGCCCACGGAGGCCTCTTCCATTTCCATCGCCGTGCCGAAGGAGCTCGCAGACCAGGCCATCTCGGCGAACGAGCGAGACCTACGGACCGGCCCTGCGACGGAAGAAGGCGCGACCGGTCGCCTGATTGCGGAAGATATCCGCGCGGTGCTGGGCGCCGCCGCGGTGCCGCCGCCATGGAGGAAGAACACGGCGCCGCCGGCCGTTCGGCCGCCCTTCGCTGGCCTGACGACCATCGGCACGGCCGCTTGGATCGCGACTTGGCGTCCGACCTTAGTAAGCACATCGCCGTCGCCGAAGAACCCTTCGTAGCGCGTTCCTTCGGGGATCGGGACGGGCACGAGCATCCGCCTCGGCGGGCGGGCCGGCTCGACCTGCTTACCGATCTCGCTCTCATCCACCGCCACGAAACTCGTGTACTGGCTCATCAGCCGGTACTCGAGCGCGATCTCCGTCACCGCCTCCTCGACCTCCGGGCTCCCCGCGTAATACGTGGTGTGCATGAGTTCTTCGATTTTGTTCCGGGCCCAGACCTTGGCGAGGACGTCGTGCTGCTCCTCGCGCAGCGGCAGGCGGACCGGCAGGCGCCAGGAGACGGGCTCGCCTTCCGCCCGGCCGGAGATGGTGATTTCCGACTGGCCCGGCTCGTATCGGCCGAAGAGGACGATCGGACGACCGGCCCAGAGTTCGGGGATGCGGGCGGGGTACGTCTCGAAGACCTTGAGCGTGCCCCAATCAATGGTGACGTCCGCCAGTTGTGCCCGGTGGATGCGGAACATGACTTCCTGGACCATTTCGGCGGGGTCGTCGTTCAGGCCGATGACTTTGGACATGCCGCCGCCCTGTTTCGCGACGCCGTCCGTGAGGAACCGGTTGGGCGATTGTCCGATGCCGATGCACCAGAACCTTATCTGGTCGCCGCAGCGTCGGCCGACCTCTTCGATGATTTCGGCCTCGTTGCCGATGAATCCGTCGGTCAGCATCATGACGATGCGGACGCGTTCGGGGTCTGGCGGCTCTTCGAGGACCATCTTGATGCCCTTGAGCATCTCGGTCCCGCCGCCGCCCTGGAGGCCCTCGGTGAAGTTCAAGGCCCTGGCGATGTTCTCCGGCGTGCAGGGGACGGCCTTCTCGAAAAGTTTCTGCGACTGGTTCGCGAACGTGACGACCTGGACGGTATCCGTAGACTTGGTGCGCTTCAGCATCTCGCGCATCGTCTGGATGACCTTGGCGGTCGGTTCGCCCCTCATGGAGCCGGAGACGTCGATGAGGAAGGAGATCTCGCGCGGCGGGGATTGTTTCAGGCGCTCGTCCTCGCGCGGCTGGACCATGAGCATGAAGTACCCCTGGCCGGTAGCGTCCGTGTGTGCCAGCGTCGCCATGGCCGGCTTGTCGCCCACCACCGCGTATTTTAGGACGAAGTCCTTGTTCGGGATGGAGTCGGCGGGCTCCAGCGTGGCCTCCAGTTCGCTTTCCCCTTCCGTCCGGACGACCTTCGCCTTGTGGTTCGGCACCTGGATGTCCCGGATGGGGACGCCCGCATCCACCCAGACCGAGAGGCTCACGTCGTGGCCGGTGCGATAGCCGGGCTTGAGGACGGGCGGGGTGATGCGGCTGGCGTCGGGCACGCGGCCCGTGTCGGGCGACCAGCCGGTGCCGGTCGGCTCCTTCGGGCCTTCCTCGACCTTGGTCTGATCCAGTTCGCCGACCTTGCCCTTCAGTTCCTCCGGGACGGGCGGGATTTTCGAGACGGCCCCGCCGGGAATGTAGCGCGGGCCCACGACCATCGGGAAGTGGAACTGGTACACGCCCATGTCGTATTCCAGGACGTCCACATAAGAGATTTCGATGCGGACCTCCTGGCCCGGCTGGATGTTGCCGACGGATTGGGTGAAGATGTTCGGCCGCTCCTGCTCCAGGAGCGCAGCGATGGCTCCTTGCGCGAGG
>DATLBA010000091.1:0-2903 GCA_035527275.1 Phycisphaerae bacterium | reverse complement strand
TCGCGGCCGCGACCCCGGTCACGCTCCAGGTGACGCATCAGGGCCTCGTCCGGCAACGCCCCCAGCACCAGACGCAGCCGGTGCAAATCGTCCAGGGCGTCGATTTCTTCCCAGGAAAACAGGCCCGGCTGTGGTATAATGGCCATTGGCGATCTCCTGTATCGGTGCATGTTTGCGCTACAAATCGTACCATACAGGGCTCAAGATCGCCACCTTTTTCTTGGGGTCAATTTCGCTCCGCCGCCACCCCCACACCGCCCCACGCCCCGCCAGCCGCGACGACCTGGGGTAAAAACGTTTTTCAAATCCCCCTATCCACCTGCCAACCCAAGACTTGCAAACACCGCAAATGGCTCCGCGGTTTTTGATCGTTTTTTTCGATTTTTGATCCGAATGCGCCGGAATCGCGCGTTTCGCGCGTCGTTTTGACCACGAATGGGCGGGGCTCAATATATACTAAAGCGTGGAAGGCAGGCTGGAGGCCGGAGGCTGGAGGCCGGAGGCTGGAGGCAAGGGATTTCGGATGGGGGATTTCGGATTGCGGATTGCGGGTGCCATGCTTTCGCGCTGTTGCGAAAGCATGCCGTCCGGGCCGCAGCCGCCTACCCTTTTTGCCAGGCACGCCTCGATAACAAGCCCCCGGCACCGCCGGGGGATGGGAACGGGACCGCCCTTCGCCCAAGCGCGGCAACCACCCGTCATGGGTGACACACACGTCAATTCGTCTTGACCCGAGCCGGCCGTAGCGATACCTTCGCGCATGAGCCGCAAGGCGCGATCCGGGGCGCCGGGGACACGGGGTGTGTCACCAAAACTCCAGGCCAGCCCGGCCGCCCAGGCAAGAGGAGAAATCGGTATACTGTCCCCGGAATAACCCTCGTCGGCGTCCGAGAAGAAGGTCCGCTGCCGGCGGTTGCCCCGCTGGGTCACGCGGTGCGGGTGTCCTTCGGCGATCACGCGGGCGATGCGAGCCATGGCCACATGTTACCTCACAAAACCATCACCGTCGACAGAAAAACAGTATTGCGGCCCCGGATTCCCGCTCACAACCCGACACTGCGTTTCCCCTTGGGGTCAGAGGGCTTGCGTTTCCTCCAGCAGAACTGGTCCTTAACCCAAACGGCCTCATCTTGAGTCATCCTGAGAAAGTGTTGGCGCACCCCGACTATGATCGAAGGGTTTCCATTGGGATTCCTGCACACGAATGCCTTACCAAAGGTGTTGGCTATCTTCCGTACCGCCTCTCGCTGATCAAGTCGCCCGTTCTTATGGAACTCGCTGACCATCCATTTGGCCACATCAAGGTTCGTCGCCTTCGGCTCTTGCATAAATGCGAGAGGAAAATCCCGAATGAACCTAAACTCCTCCTCTGTAATGTCAATGCGCTTGACTGGGTGCATCACGTCATTCCGAATGCGGTTCAGCCTGTCGAACATGCCAAGGAACTCCTTCTTCTTATGTGCGGTCTTCTTGGGGATCGCGTCAGAAAAGACATCCCACTTGTGTGCTATTATCTTCTTGAGATGTATTAAGGTCGTATAGGCGTAGCGCTCGAGATGCTGGGCGTCCGCCTCCTTCAGCTTTGCACAGTCTTCCCTTACTTCCTTCGGCACCCCTTCGTACCACCAGTCGTCATCCTTCGCCCGAAATGCCGACTCCAGGACCCTCCTTATCGACTCGTGGAGGGAGACCTCAATGTTCCTAAGATAGCCGTACATATCATCGTGCAGGGCTCCCTTGCTCAGGGCATAGAGTTGAAATTCGTTCTCATCTAGGCCGCGCGCCCGACATTGCTCTTCGGCGGAAGACTGGCCTGCCTCCGAATCCCCCCCAATCACCTCATCGTATTGACGGCGCCTGGATTCTGGGATGCTGAGAAAGATATCGGACAACCGCAATTCTCCCTCACCAACCTGCCAGAAAAGCAAGCGCTGCAGACCCTGAACGCCCTTGTGCATCATGCCGGCAACCTCGATGGGGCTGTAACCTGCCTTGATCAACTCGGCCGCCTCCTGCCGAACCGCCATGGTAGTGTCCTCCTGGCGTTAGTGCACCAGAGTGCCCGCATGGCGTTACTCTCGCCATGAGGGTAAGCACAACAGGCATAAGCCAACCAAGTTCAAGTTTACACCATACGGCCGGGTCGTCAAGGCTATCGCGGCTCGAATCGTCCCCAGTTGGGGGGCGCCAAGTGGTAGCTCCGTCAGCCATTGGGGGCCATTGGGGACGCAATACTATTTTCTCCCCTGGCGCGGCTCGGCCGGGCCGAGGTACAGGACGGCGTCGCCGCCAAATGGGGCGGTGAACTCCCGCCGGCCGCCGGCTGCGGCGGCCCAGACCGGCGCCGCCGCAGACAGCACCACCACAACCATCATGCCGACGCGCACCACGTCGCCTCCTTTCACGGGTTCCACTCCCCAAACAGCAGCCCTACGTCCGCCTGGCCACGACCACCATCTCGTCGGCCCGCCGGGCCAGAAGGCCGACGAGACTCAGCAGGCCCACGATGAACCGCGACCGCGACAGCCAGCGGTAGACGGTCCGGCCCCGTTCGTCGGCCAACTGGGCGAAGGTCCGGCGAATGAACCCCGGCCGCCGCACCGACCACGTCCGCTCCACCTCGAAGCCGGCCTTCTCCAGCACCTGCCGCAAGGTGCCCGGCGTGAAGTGCGTCAGGTGTCGGGGCAGGTCCAGGCCGTACCACGCGGAACCGAACCACGCGGCCGACAGGCTGCCGAAAGACGGGCACGACACCAGCAGTCTGCCGCCGGGCCGCAGCAGCGTGCGAATCGCCCCGAGCGTGGCCATCGGGCTGGGCAGGTGTTCGATGGATGCCCACATCGTCACGGCGTCGAACGACTCGGGCGGCAGGTCGGCGCCCGGCAAGGTGCCCTGGTGGATGA
>DATLBA010000090.1:0-8801 GCA_035527275.1 Phycisphaerae bacterium | reverse complement strand
GCCAACCGCTGCCGCGCGTGCTGGTACAACTGCCGCGGCGAAGTCGAAGCCCTCTACTCCCCCCGCGGCCTCGCCTCCGCCCTGCCGATGCTCTTCGCCCCCTCCCGCGCGGCGTCAAGGTAAGCGCCGGGTGCCATGCTTTCGCTTGCGAAAGCATGCAAGCGGCGGCCGCGAACGATGCGGGCCGGCGGGCAAGCCCGCCTCGCCTATCAGAGCGGTGGGTAAAGAATGATCCGCAGAAACGGCACCAGCGAGATAATCCACAGGTAGGTCGCGATGCGGGCCCAGAAAACCAGGCGCATCCGAGTCCGGTGATAGTGGAGAATGGCGGCCAGCAGGTTGGCGAACGCCAGGAAGACGACCACTCGCATCCCTGCGCCGTGGGCATAGGCCACATGCTGCTCGCGCGAGGCGGTAAAATAAAACGCAGCATGAAACACGAGGCCGAGAATCGCGATGGCTAAGATGGCGGCGCCCAGGGCCCGCATGGCGAGCGACGGCGGGCCGGCGCCGGCGCATGCACAAATTCGGTCGCGTTTAGGGCTTTTGACCAGGGCGACAGCTCCTCATACGTAACGCCGAGGGACGCGTTTCGAAAGGCCCGTCAGAATCTCGTACGGAATCGTCCCGACCGCCTCGGCGATGCGCGCAGCACAAATGGGACTTGCGACGTCGGCCTCAATCAGCGTCGCCTCAAGGCCCGCCCGCGCGCCCGGCACGTCCGTCAGGTCCACCATCGTCGCGTCCATGCAGACCCTGCCGACCACCGGACACAGCCGCGCTTCATCCCCCGTTCCGACCCGGACCCGCCCGCGATTCGATAGGGCCCGCGGATAGCCGTCACCGTAGCCGATCGGCAGGACGCCGATGAGCGAATCGCGCTCGGCCCGCCAGGTCAGGCCGTAACTGACGCCTTCGCCGCGACGAACGGGTTTCAGATGGACCATCTGGCTCTTCAGGGTAAGGGCCGGCTCCAGCGTCACCTTCTCGGCCTCGTCCGGGTGCGAATGCACGCCATAGAGCGCCAGGCCCGGACGGACCATGTCGAAATGTGATTCCGCAACTTTCACGAGGGCCGAGGAATTGGCGGCATGAATCCGGCGCGGCACGATCTTGCGTGCCGACAATGCCGCCAGAGCCTCGCCGAACCGCCGAAGTTGTTCCCGCGTTTCCGTCTGATTCCTTTCTTCAGCACACGCGAAGTGGGTGTAAACGCCCTCCAATCGCAAATGGCCGAGACGAGCGACGGCTTCGGCGGTTTCCACTGCCTCCTCCGCCCGGACGCCCAGCCGGTTCATCCCCGTGTCCACTTTCAGGTGCGCCTGGACCACTTGACCCTGCCGCGCAGCCTCCCTATCAATTTCGCGCGCCGTCTCCTCGTCAACTACCGTCGGCCGCAAATCGTGCGCTATAAGGGAGGCAACTTCGTCGCGGGGAATCGTTCCCATGACCAGGATCGGTGCCGCGACGCCTGCCTCCCGAAGTTCAACGCCCTCCTCCACCAGCGCCACGCCGAGCATGTCGATGCCGCCGTCTTGGAGCGTCCGGGCCACCGGCACCACCCCGTGCCCGTACCCATCGGCCTTGACGACGCCGAGGACCTTGACGCCCGGCGCAAGAAGGCTTCGCAGCGCTTCCAGGTTATGCCGGATGGCGTCCAGACGAATTTCGGCATACGTGGGTCGAGGCACGGCCGGCCCCCTCAAGCGACGCTCGGGTTGAAACGCAGGACGTCTCTTCTATCGCGACGGCGCACCGGGGTCAAGCGGGTCGGCCTCGTCCGGTTCCGGCCCGCGCTTGAAAAGGTCCCTCAGTTCGCCCATGCGCAGGAGCCAGGCGGCCCCAACGAATACCCCCGCGCCGCCCGCGACGCCGAAGACCAACTGGACCACCGTCAGGGCCCTGCCCTCCAGGCCCAGGGCCGGCGCCGCCTGATAAGCGGCCGCCCACGCCGCCAGTGCCATCACGCCCGTTGCCAGGAGCGTCCGCAGGGCGGTTGAGGCCAGGGCCCGCCACTCCAGATGCGCGACGCGGCGGGAGAGAATCACCGAGAGCGCAGCAAACAGGAAGACGGCGCTGGCGACGGTGGCCAACGCCAGGCCGCCCTCCGCCAGGGGCCAGACCAGCAGCAGGTTCAGGCCGAAATTCATAACGGCGGCCAGCATCGCCAGACGAAGCGGCGTCCGGGTGTCCTCCATCGCGTAAAAGGTCCGAACGAAGATATGATTGGCCGAATACGCCCAGATGCCCGCCGCGTAAACCTGCGCCACCCAGGCGGCACGTCGCACAACCGCCGCCTGGTCTTGGCCTTGGACGAACCGCCCATGCCCCAGCCACAGACGCAGCAGCGGCTCCGAGAGCAGCATCAGCCCCACCGCTGCCGGAACGGCAATGAACACCGTCAGCCTCAGGCCGTGAGAGGCCACGCGCCCCACGCCCGCCAGGTCCTTGCGCACGGCGCGGCGGCTGAGTTCCGGAAAAATCACCGTCGCCAGCGCAATCGCAAAAACCCCCAGCGGGAAATTATACAGACGCTGCCCGTAGTAAAGCATTGAGGCCGCACCCGTTTCCATCGGGTAGGCGATCTCACGAGAGCCGACGTGGAAGGTCGTCCGACCGACCTCGTAAGGGCTGAGCACGTTCGCGATGGTCGAGTCCATGAACGTGTTAATCTGAACGATGCCGACGGCTAGGACCATCGGCCCGAAAAGGACAAGCACGCGCGCGAGCCCCGGATGCCGAAGGTTCCACACCGGCCGGAACCGCAGGCCCTTCTTCACGAGCGCCGGCACCTGGATCGCCACCTGCACGAGCCCCGCCGCCACAATCGTCCCGGCGATGATATAGACTTGCGCGACCGAATTGTCCGTCACCCAGACGCCTGCCGCCACGGCCCCGCCGATGATAAACAGGTTCAACACAATCGGCGCAAGCGCCGGCGTCACGAAGTGGCGGCGGCAATTGAGCGCCGCCTGCAGCAGCGCCACCAGGCAAATCGTAATCGCAAACGGAAACATCACCGCCGCCAGACCAAAAATCAGGTGCCACTTCGGCAGATGCTCGGTAAAATGCCGGAGCACCAGAAAGACGCCCTCGGCCGCCAGCGTCAACGCCGCCAGAAGCGTCACCACAAGGACGATCATCAGGCTCATAAAGCGGTTGGCGGCCTTACGGTCGCCGGACTCGAGGTAATCGGTGAAGACGGGAATGAACGCCGCGCTTAGCGCCCCTTCGCCGAATAGGCGTCTCAGCAGATTGGGGATCACGAAGGCCTGGGCGTATGCGTCCATGACCTGGCCGGCCCCGAGGACATGGGCCAACGCCGCATCGCGAACGAACCCCGCGATGCGCGACACCAGCGTCAGGCCGCTCAACCGGCGAAAGTGTTTTAGAAAAGATGCCACGCGGCTTTCCAACGTGGGACTCGGAATGCGGAACGCGGAACGGCAAGGAAAAAATATTTCCGACTTCCCCGTTTCCCATTCCGCACTGGCACGCTACCTTTCGAGGGGTCACTTGTCAACGTGAAACAACAAACGCTTCTGGCGGCAGAGCATTATCCCGTCCTCGTGACCGGGGCGCGCGGCCTCCTGGGGCACGCCCTCGGTCCGTATCTGGCGAGCGCCGCCCCCGCACCCGACGCCCTGCGCCTGACGGACATCGAGGAACTTGACGTCACCGACGAGGCGGCCGTCGCGGCGACGATGCGGGACCTGGAGCCCCGGACCGTTTTTCACCTGGCCGCCTGGACCGACGTGGACGGCGCCGAGGCCCATCCCGACGAGGCCGCGCGCCTCAACGTCGAGGCAGCCGAGCACATGGCCCGCGCCGCCCGTCAAGCCGGCGCCCTTCTTGTCCACATCAGCACCGACTTTGTTTTCGACGGCACGAAAGATGGTCCCTACGTCGAAGACGACCCGCCGAACCCGCTCGGTGTTTACGGGCGTACCAAGGCTGCAAGCGAAACCAGAGTCCGCGCCGCCGCGCCCGACAACCATCTAATTGCCCGGGCCGCACTCCTCTACGGAGCGGGCGGGCGCAACTTCGTCGATTCGATCCTCGCGGCCGCCAACGAGGGGAAACCCCTTCGTGTGACCACCGACCTGGTCGGATGTCCCACCTGGAGCGACGATTTGGCCCGGGCGCTGGTCGCCATGGTCAATGCGGGTCTTCGCGGCACCTACCACGCGTGCGGCGCCGGGGCTGCGTCGCGGTGGGAGTGGGCGGTCGAGACCGTCCGGGCTGCCGGCCTTCAGGTCGCGGTTCAGCCGGTCACGAGCGCCGCGTGGCCGAGCGCGGCCCAGCGGCCGGCGCGGGCCGTCCTTTCCACTGAGAAACTTGCCCGCGCCGCCGGTTTCCGCTTTCCCGATTGGCGCGAAAGTATCCGCGATTACGTCCATGCCTCACGAGGTGCTTGAAACGCATACTCTCCTCACCTGGGCGCCCGCTTCCACGGGCGGCTCGAAGGCGCGGTCGTCGCGCCAATGCGCGGCACAGCCCGCCGAGCCACCCGTCGCCATTCGCCCCCCTGGGGTGCGGTGCTGCACACGGCGCCCTTCTGCAGCGCCGCATCTCCCAACTCGGGGACGGTTCGCTCCCACTGCTACTTCTTCCCTTCCGAGTTCGAGGATACATAGGTTTGCCCATCGGTCAAGGCGCCGGGCAAGCACGCCGGACTTTCTCTCGCAAGTGCTTGCCGGAAAAGGCGTTAGAACGAGGCTCTTTGCGCCGACGGCGACGGGCGTTTCAGGAACACCTCCGGAAAATGGCGCAAAAAGGACCGGAGCGCCGCCTGCGGCCTCTCGCGGCGACTGTCCGGGCAGGCTCAGCCAAACAGCCGCCGGACGAAGGCTCCCGCCGCAGGATGGGCCTGAGGCTTGTCAAGCGCAGCGTCGCTTGATACAATGATGCTGTTTTGCTCGCAAGATGGGGTGGGGTTGCGGCCAACCAGAGCCCAAGAAGCCCACGCATTGGCCGAGGCGCGGGCTCTCAGCCTCCTCCGAACTTTTCAACCCGATTAGCGGAAAGGAGGAACCGTGGCGCCCCGACGCAAGATCGCCAAGAAAACCACCTCCTCCCGACTGCACGGAGGCATGAAACGAATCGCCGTCATCGGCAACTATGTGCCCCGCCGCTGCGGCATCGCAACCTTCACGACGGGTCTGTGCGAAGCCCTGGCCACCGAAGCAGTCAAAGCGCATGTCGCGGTCATCGCGATGAACGACCGGCCCGAAGGCTACGACTACCCGCCGCGAGTCGAATACGAGGTCAATGCCGACCGTCTGGAAGACTATTATAACGCCTTCCATTTCGTCCAGACCGGCGGATTCGACCTCGTGTGCGTGCAGCACGAGTACGGAATCTTCGGCGGCCCGACGGGCAGTCACCTGCTGGCGCTGCTGCGGCAACTGAGAATCCCGATCGTCGTGACGCTGCACACCGTCAAGAAACGTCCCGAAGAGAACGAGCGCCGCGTCCTGGCGGAACTGGCGCGCCTGGCGGATCGTCTGGTCGTGATGAGCCCCCGCTCCGTGCAACTTCTCGAGGAAGCGTTCGGCGTGGACCAGGAGCGCGTCCGCCTGATTCCGCACGGCGTCCCGGACGTGCCGCTCGTCGATCCCGAGGAGCGCAAAGCCGCCATCGGCGCCGACGGCCGGCGGGTCATCCTGACGTTCGGCCTTCTGTCGCCGGGCAAAGGCATTGAGTACATGATCGAGGCCATGCCGGCCATCGTCGAGAACCACCGCAACGTCCTCTACATCGTGCCGGGCGAGACGCATCCCAACATCCGCCGCCATGCGGGCGAAACGTATCGCACGAAACTCGAGCAGTTGGCGCGGGAGCGCGGCGTGGAGGAACATGTCGTGCTGAAAAACGAGTTCCTGGGTCTCAGGAACCTGTTCACGTACCTGAGCGCCGCCGACCTGTATGTCACGCCCTACCTGAACCAGGACCAGGCCGTTTCCGGCACGCTGGCGTATGCAATCGGTGCGGGCAAGCCGGTCGTTTCGACGACGTACTGGTACGCGCTGGACATGCTGGCCAAGGGGCGCGGCCGGTTGGTGCCGCCGCGCGACGCCGAATCCCTGGCCTGGGCCTGTGTGGACCTTCTGGACAACGACGCCGAACGCAACGCCATGGCTCGGCGCTGCCACAAGTTCAGCCGCAACATGATCTGGCCCAAGGTCGCCAAGGAGTACCTGAACCTTTTTGAGGAGGTCGTCCGGGAGCACCGGACGCGGCCGGAGCCTGTGCTCATGGTGACCACGCCCGAAGGGTCCGAACTGGGGCTCGAGGAAGCCAAGCCGGAGGTGCTAGGCGAACTGCCGCCCGTCAACTTCGAGCACCTCGAGCGACTGACGGACGACTTCGGAATCATTCAGCACGCGCGCTACACGGTGCCGGACCGCCGCCGCGGCTACACGACGGACGATAACGCGCGGGCGCTGATGGCGGCCGTCCTGGCCCAGTATGTCGCGCCGGATGATCCGACGCCTCAGATCCTGGCGACGCGTTACCTGAGTTTCCTGGATCTGGCCTTCAACCCGCAGACGGGCTGCTTTCGGAACTTCCTCGGTTACAACCGCGCGTGGCTCGAAGCGGGAGGGTCGGAGGACTGCCACGGGCGGGCCCTTTGGGCGCTGGGAACCGCGATGGCGATGGACCAGGACCCCGGCCGGCGGATGCTGGCGGCGGACCTGTTTCGCGCCGCGCTCGCTGCTTTGGAAAACTTCACCTCGCTTCGCAGTCTGGCCTTCGGGCTATTGGGCCTGGACGCCTATCTCAAGCGCGACGCCGACGGCCGGGTCCAGCGCGTCCGGGAGGCCGTAGCCGGCCGCCTCTACGAGCCGTTCCGCACGAACGCAACCGCAGACTGGCCCTGGCCTGAGCCGGTCGTGACCTACGCCAACGCCAGGCTCCCCCACGCGCTGATTCGTTCGGGCGAGGCGCTCGAAGACCGCAAGATGGTCGCCAAGGGGCTCGAATCGCTCAAGTGGCTGATCGAGATCCAGCGGAACCCGAACGGCTGGTTCTCCCCGGTCGGCAACCATGGGTGGTACGAGCGCGGCGGCGGGAAGGCGCGATTCGACCAACAGCCGATCGAAGCATACGCCATGGTGGAAGCCTGCCTGGACGCTCACGAGATGACGGCCGAGCCCGAATGGCTCGAGGCGGCGCAGAGCGCGTTCAAGTGGTTCCAGGGGCGAAACGATATTCTGATGCCCCTGTATGATCCGCGAAGCGGTGGATGTCGCGATGGTCTCCACCCCGACCGGGCCAATGAGAATCAGGGCGCCGAGTCCACCCTGGCCTGGTTATTGTCTCTGTTGCGGATACACCTGCGCCGGGGGGCGGGAGAGCCCGAACGCGCCGAACGAAAACGCGCCGTTCCGGCCGCCGCCGATCCGCCCCGGCCGTGGGCCTTTTCGGGCAGGCCGCAGAAGGGAAAATCATGACGCCGCAGCAGGCTCCCGGCGCCGACTGGCCCCCGGAGAAGCACGGTGGGCCGCGCGACTGTGCGGATCCACCGGACGAGGCCTTTCGCGACGTCTTCGTGGCGCTCATGGCGGGCGGCTTCGGCACCCGTTTCTGGCCCCTCGGGACGGCGGAGCGGCCCAAACAGTTTCTGACGGCGCTGGCTGGCCGACCCCTTTACGTGCAGGCGGCGGAGCGGGCGCGGAGGCTCGTCCCGTGGGATCGCATCCTGGTGCTGACCCACGAAACCTTCGCCGGCCTGGTGCGGGAGCAGACGCCGGCGGTCCCTCTGGAGAATATCATCTGCGAGCCGCTTCGTCGCGATACGGCGGCGGCGGTGATTCTGGCGGCCCTTGTCGTCGAGCGCCGCCGGCCGGGCAGCATCATCCTGACGATGCCCTCGGATCATCTCATCGCCGGCGCCGACGCATTCCGCCGGACGATGGCGGTGGCCGTGGCCCGGGCGAGGAGGGGCGGCCTGGGCACGGTCGGCGTCCGGCCGACCCATCCCGCCACGGGATTCGGCTATCTGCGCCTCGCGCGCCGACCCCTTGAACTCGAGGCGGTCCGGGTCGAAGAATTTAAGGAGAAGCCCAACGGCCGGCAGGCCGAGCGGTATGTGGCCTCCGGACAATATCTCTGGAACGCCGGCATGTTCATCTGGAAGGCGTCGGCGCTGCTGGCGGCGGCCGAGAAGCACATGAGCCGGACATACAGGCTCCTCGCGGACTTGGCCGAATCGGTCGGCGCCGAAGGGGTCGCGGACCGGGCGCGACGGACCTTCGAGCGGATCGAGCCTATCTCGGTCGATTACGGCATTATGGAAAAGGCTGAAGACGTGTGGTCGGTTCCGGCGATATTTGAGTGGAGCGACGTGGGGGGATGGCTGGCGGCTGCCGACCTCATCGAGGCCGATGCGAACGGCAATCACATTCGCGGCCGCGCCGTGTGTGAAGATGCGGCCGACAATGTCATTGTCGCGGACGGAGAGCATCCCGTCCTCGTGGCGGGAATCCGAAACGCGGTCATCGTGCACGGGCCGGGCGGGACGCTGGTCTGCGACAAGGCCTGGGCCGAACGCATCAAGCCGCTCGTTGAGAAAATCGTAGCGAGTGACCGGGAGCAAGGCTGATGGCTCTGAGGCCGATTGTCATGGTGAGTTCGTATCCCCCGCGGCTGTGCGGCATCGGGACGTTCACCGAGGAGGCCCGGGAATTTCTCCAGAAGGCCAACCCCGGACGCGACGTCCTGGTCATCAGCCACACCGACGGCGAGGGCGACGGCGTCTATCCCATCATCGACATGACCCGCCGCGACTGGTGGAA
>DATLBA010000089.1:0-2750 GCA_035527275.1 Phycisphaerae bacterium | reverse complement strand
CCTTCGCCGACCAGTGGAACTCGGCGGTTCCTTGCCCGCCGGGCGGGGGCGTCAAGTTCCCCTCGCCCTTCAGGGGCCAGGCGCCCGCCGTCTCCGGGACGCCCTCCACCGAGATCTTGATCGCGCTTCCCGTGTCCGTATCCGCGGAACCCGGCGGGGCCTCCGGGTCCGTCTCGATGTCCACGAAGTGCCACGGGTTCGGCGAGGGGAACTCCTTGAACGCCCAGCCGCCCGGCGGCGGCGTCATCGTATTCGAGACGATCGTGATGTTGTCCCCGACCTTCGTGACGCTTTCCGGGGGAACCGGCTCCTCCTCACCGGGGTGGTCGATCTCCCCCTGCTGGGTGACCTCGCCGTCCTTGACTTCCTCCAACTGTTGTTCGTCCGCCTCACCACGTGAGGCGACCAGGCCGCCCACAGCCAGGGCCGCCAGAATCGCAAGCGCCAGAACCAGCCAAGTACGTTTCGCTCTCATCGCGTCGCCTCCTTCGCTTCCTGCTGCCATTGTTCGACGTATTTCGTCACGTAGTAGTCCGCCAGTGCTTTCCAATCGCCAGCCGCGGCGGGCATGCTCCTGAGCAGCGCCAGCCCTTCCTCGCGCCGGCCCTCCAAGAGGATCAGGTCCTTCGCCAGGACGAACCGCGCCTTGTAAGTCTGGTTCGTCTGGTGAGGCGACCGGACCAACCGGATGAACAGTTCCCGGGACAATTGGCGGGTCTTCTCGTCAGCCGAGCCGCGGGCGAGGTTCGCCGCCGCATACGCCGCCCGTTGCTGGGTGTACGTCTTCAGCCGCCCCCCGCCGGCCTTGACTACCTTCAGGTACTCCGGCACCGCCCTGTCCCGGCCCTGGGTGCGGAAGACGCCTGCGGCATAGGCGTATTGGACGTACTCGCGCGCCGCAGGGCTCACCGGGCCGTATTTGCCGTCGAGAAGGTTTCGCGCCAGGTTCCGCGCCTTGTCCCATCGCTCCGTCACATAGTAAAAATCCGTCAAGAGGACTGCCAGCCGATGACGTGGGTTCTTGAACGTCGCCAGTTCCTGCGGATAGGCGTAGAGATACCCGTGTTCGGCGCCCCATTTCAGGCGCGAGTAGTCGTTCCACTCGCCCGCCGTATCCAGCCGCCGCGTCTGGGGGTCGCATTCCAGGATCTTCTTGTACCACTCGAGGGCCTCTTCATTCTTGCCCCCGACGAAGCACAAAAAGCCCATATACATCGCCATCTGTTCCTTGAGGTCGTCTAGATACCACGGGCAGGTCTTGCGATTGACGAGTTGGCCGGGCCTGATTTCGTTCTTCTTGACGTTGCCCCACCAATCGACATATTTCTCCTCCTGGGGCGGGGCCGTCACCTGCCGCGCCGCCTCACGAAGGGCAAGTTTCTCGATGTTCAGGGGCTTTTTGGAGCGGGCTTCGCGGATCCAGGCGTCCAAGAGGAAGAAGCACCCCTGGGCGACGTTGAGATTCAGACGGTGCTCCAGGGCAATCCGCCCCAGTTCCAGCGCCGCCTCCCCGCGATACAGGCCGTAGGGGTCCGACTTGCGAAACGCCGCCAGTTCCTTCTCGGCTTCCTCGATCTTGCCCAGACCGATCAGGCACTTGGCCGCATACAGCCGCGCGGCCTCCGCGTAATGCCCTTCGGGGAACTTCTCGATGATTCCCAGGTAAACCTCGCGGGCCTCGGCAAACCGGCCCTGCTCCCGCCGCAGGCGCTCGGCGTCTCGGTAAAGGACGAAATCCTCGCCGTACAGGTTGATGTCGGCCAGGCGGCGGGCTTCCCCAAGCAGCGCCTCCAGCCGCCGAATCAGGTCGGCCCGGTCGTAGTAGCGGCTCCGGGCATAGCCGAGGGCAAACTCGATCGCCTCGACCGCCGTCTGGTACTCCTTCCGCGCCACGAGCGCCTTGCCGCACCCTTCCGCCGCCAGAATGAGCGGCACGCCCTGGGCGCTGCCCGCCACCCAGTCGAAGATTTCCAGGGCCTTGTAACTGTTCCCTGCGGCCAGGTGGGCGTCCGCTGCCGCGAGGTACCCGTCGGCGAGGTTGGCGTCGTATGCGTCGCGCTTCTCGGCGTAGGCGCCGACGAACTCGAGGGCCTTATCGGGCCGCTTCTCGGCCAGCGCCACCCGCGCCAGGAGCGCTTCGACGCGCACGTCGCGCGGCTCGCCGATCGTCTTGCGGAGTTTGACGAGCAGAGGGTAGGCTTCGCGATGTTTGCCGGAGGCGATGAGGTCGCCCGAGTGCGCGATCGCGCGGCCGAGGGCGGCACGCCGCTGCTGCTGCTTCGCCTGTTTCCGGAGCCGCGCTTCCGTCTCGGCGGTCGTGGCCGGCCGGTCGTCAGACCCCTTTCCGGCCTCGTCCACCCCGAAGAGCCCGGCTCCATACGAGCGGTGCGGCAGCGTGGCGGCAAGAACCAGCAGCATCGCCGCAAGCAGAAGGCAGAGCAAACCGGCCCAATCGCGGCACCTCGTCAACATCCCCCCGCGACCGGTCATGGGTAAGTCCCCCAAAGGTGTGCGGCTCGCGGATTACAAAGTCCAAAAACTAGTCAACAGGCATAAGTAGACCCGGCAGCGGCGCCTGTGTCAAGAAAAAAGTGCCACGAGAACACCCGTTTTGGCGAAGCACATAGGCGGGATGTCGTAAGCACTGTAAGCACAGGCACTTACATCCGTGCCCCGAAGACCGCGTGCAGGGTGAGGCCTGCCCCTTCGACAGGCTCAGGGTAGGCTCTGAGCCTGCCGAATGGGACACC
>DATLBA010000088.1:0-18756 GCA_035527275.1 Phycisphaerae bacterium | reverse complement strand
CGGCCTTTTACTTTTTACGAGCGATTGGGGCCGCCCCTCGGTTATTCTTTGAACTTCGGGCGTCCCTCTTGCTTTCCCTCAGTCTTCAGGGAACAACTCTGCGCTTGGTATCTTACGCGACTTAATCCACTCGACGATTTTGCGGAACACGGGGTCGCCGGTGCTTCGAATGACGCGTTCGTGACCCAGTTCCTTTCCGCGCAGGGGCATTTGCAGCAGGCGGCTGTCCTCGGGATTCTCGCGGTCGAGGTATTTCTCGATGGCCAGGAAGTTCTGGGCCAGCGTCTTGTCCGAGCGGGGCAATTGCCGGATGAGGAAAAACTTCACCTTCTCGTCCCCGCCGCGATGACACTTCGCGCACCGCTGAAGCAAGAGCCCCTGGACCTCCTGGAAGCCGCGCATGGCCTCCTTGCCTTCGCGCTCAAAGACGCCCTGGACCTCCTCGTCCGAAATCGTTGGGGTCTTGGTGTCCGGCTCTTCCGTTTCGACCTTCTCCTCCTCGCCGCCCTTTGTCATAACGTAAATCAGATACTTCGGGCGCACGTCCTCGGGGGCCTTGGCATGGGCCGCCAGCGCGTGGGCCATCGCCTGTTCCGGCAACTCGTTCTCGAAGCACCATTTGGCCAGTTCGTAGAGTTGGTCGGCGCTGTTTTTATCGACCGTGGCTTCTCGCGCCTTGTACTGCCGCTCGATCGTGGCAGCATCGCGCTGTGCGACCGCCACCGCCGCCAGGCCGAGAACGGCGGCCAGTCCGAACGCCGCCACCACGGGCACGCTTCGCCTCAGTCTCATCTCGTCACCGCCTTTCGCTAACCATGGTGCGCCGGCTACCTTATCGCAATCGGCCTTGGCGTGCAAGGCCAATTGCCGCCGGTATCTTAGACGCCCGCTCCCGCCGAATAGTGCCTGAAAAATGCCGCCGCCCTCACTGAAACAGGGCCGTACCGACGCGGACGATGGTCGACCCTTCTTCGACGGCCACCTCGTAGTCCTGCGTCATTCCCATGCTGAGTTGCGCCAGCGGCGCGGGCAGGTCCGCTTCGCGGTTGATGCGGCCCAGCAGGTCCCGCAGGCTCGCAAACACCGGCCGCACCGTCTCGACCGACTCGACAAGGGGCGCCATCGTCATCAGGCCCGCCAACTCGACGCCGGGCAGGGATGCTACCTCTTCGGCGAGGCGCGACGCATCGGCGGGCGCGACGCCCCACTTCGCTTCCTCGCCGCTGACGTTCACTTCCAGGAGGCAGGTCGCGCGGACGCCGGCGCCTTCGGCGCGTTTGCTGATTTCCTCGGCCAGCCGAAGCGAGTCCACGCTGTGGATCATCGCGGCAGCCGGGACGACGTGCTTGACCTTGTTTCGCTGAAGGTGGCCGATCATGTGCCAGGCGACATCGAGGCTTTCGAGTTCGGCCGCGCGGTCGCGGAGTTGTGGGGCCCGGTTCTCTCCGATGTCCTTCTGGCCCGCTTCGGCGAGGATGCGGATCGCCTCGGTCGGGACCGCCTTTGTCACCGCGACCAGGCGGACGGCTTCAGCGCTTCGCCTGCTACGCGCAGCCGCCGCCGCGATGCGGTCTGTGACTTCCCGCAGGTTTGCCAGGATGCGCTCGGGCTTCAGGTCCATCACGTAATCGCGCCTCTCGCCATTTGCAGAGGCTTTGGCGGCTCAAAACGCGGCGCCGCTTCCGCGGCAGGCTCGCTCCGCAAGCAGCCTAGCACCTCGGCGGCAGTGCCGCAAGGCCGCGCCGGCTGCGATCGTTTCCTATGGCCGGTTCCTTTTGGGTTTGACGGACACCGACGGCCCCGATACGATGCGCCGCAACCGTGCAAATGACAGGGCTTCGGCTTCGGAAGCGAAGGAGGTTCGTCTTGAGCAAGTATGATGTTGCGGTTCTCGGCGGGGGTCCGGGCGGCTATGTGGCGGCTCTGCGTGCAGCCCGCCGCGGCGCCAAGGCCTGTTGCATCGAAGCCCGCGACCTGGGCGGCACGTGTCTGAACGTCGGCTGTATCCCCACCAAGGCGATGCTCCATGCAAGCGAACTGTTCTGGAACTTCGGCCGCGCTTCGGACTATGGGCTCGCGGTCGGCGAGAGGAGCGTGGACGGTGCCGCCTACATGAAACGGGTGGCCCAGGTGGTGGCCGGCCTTCGCAAAGGCGTCGAGGGCCTCTTGAAGCAGGCCGGGGTGGACGTCGTGCGCGGCCGGGGGCGGCTGGCCCGCCGCGGCGGGCTCGTCGTCGAGACGGCCGGCGGGACCGAGGCAATCGAGGCCGGGGCGATCATCGTGGCCACGGGTTCGCAGCCGATCCGGCCCAACTTTCTGCCGTGGGACACCGGCCACCTCTGGACCACCGACGAGGCCACAACGTGCGAGACGCTTCCCGAAAGCATCCTTATCATGGGTGGCGGAATCATCGGATGCGAGTTCGCCACGCTGTACGCCGAACTCGGCGTCCAGACCACCGTCGTTGAGATGCTTGACCGCCTCGCTCCGCAGGTGGATGAAGATGCCGCCAGGGCGATCCACAGGCTTCTGAAGAAACGCAAGGTCAAGGTGCTGACCGGCTCGAAGGTTGTCGGAATGAAAGCCGGTCCGGATGGCGCCGAGGCGAGGCTGGAGGGCGGCGAGACGGTCAAAGCCGCCCGCGCTCTGGTCGCCGTCGGCCGGAGGCCGAACATTGAAGACCTCGGCCTCGAGGAGGTCGGTGTCGAACTCGAAGACGGCATCATCAAGGTGGACGAGCGGTGCCGCACCAACGTGCCGGGCGTCTATGCAATCGGCGACTGCGCCGAGCGGCGACAGTACGCCCACCTCGCCAGCCGCATGGGCGTCGTCGCCGCCGACAATGCCACGGGTCACGATGCGGCCGACGATCGCACGGTTGTCCCCGTGGGCGTATACACACATCCGGAGGTGGCGGCAGTGGGTCTGTCGGAGGCCGAAGCCCGCGAGGTATGCGACCGCCTCCGCGTGGGCCGCTTTTCCTATCGGGCGAGCGGCATGGCCCGCGCCTACGGCGAGACGGAGGGCCAGGTCAAGATCCTGGCCGATGAGGCGATGGGCGAGATCCTCGGCGCCGTCGTCATCGGTTCCCACGCCACGGACGTCGTCCAGGAGATTGCGCTGGCGATGCGAAACGAACTGACGGTGGAGGAACTGGCCGCCACGATCCATCCGCACCCGACCTTTGCCGAGGGAGTCCTCGAAGCCGCCGAGGCCTGGCTCGGCCTCCCGATTCATGCGGTTTAGAAGATGTTTTGCTCTGTTGAAAACCTCAACGGGTGAAGTAAGAGGATCATCAGGTTAGGGGTGAGGACGCGCAGCAGGACCTCGCGGTCTTGGGCGTCATCGCAGTGGGCGGCCAGGGCCGAGCCCAGACGACGCTTGCCCCCCTCCGGCGGGCTTAGAGCCTATCCCAAAACCGGTCTCTCCTGCGGCTGGCTGTGAAGCCCGAGGCCGGTCCCGATCCCGGCGCGCCGGGATCGGGACCGGCCCAAAACGTCCTCGACGTGGCATTTCAGCCACGCCTCCGCCCGTTTGGGCCTGCCGCCTTGGCCTCGAACTTCTCGCTCAGCCTCGCGACGAGACCGGTTTTCGGATAGGCTCTAAATCTTCTGCAGCAGCAGGCAGGCATTTTGGCCGCCGAAGCCGAAAGCGTTGCTGGCGGCGCGGCGGATGGGCATCTGGCGGGCCTTGAGCGGCACGTAATCCAAATCACATTCGGGGTCGGGGTTCTCGAGGTTAATGGTCGGCGGGGCCACCTGGTTACGGAGGGCCAGGACGGTGGCAATCAGTTCGACGCCGCCCGAGGCGCCCAGCAGGTGGCCGACGCTCGACTTGGTGCTCGAGATCGCCAGTTTCTTCGCGTGGTCGCCGAAGATGGTCTTGACGGCCTTGGTCTCGGCGACGTCGCCGAGCGGCGTGCCCGTGCCGTGCGCGTTGATGTAATCGACCGAGTCGGCGTCGGCGGAGGCGTCCTGGAGCATCTGTCTAAGGGCCGAGGCGGCCCCTTTGCCGTCGGGATCCGGCTGGACGATGTGCAGCCCGTCGCCGCTCATCCCGAACCCGATGAGTTCGGCCAGAGGCTCGGCACCGCGGCGCTTCGCATGCTCGTATTCTTCGAGGACGACGATGCCGGCGCCCTCGGAGAGGACGAAGCCGTCGCGGTCGCGGTCGAAGGGGCGGCTGGCGCGCTCGGGTTCATCATTTCGCGTCGAGAGGGCCCGGTTCGCGCAAAAGCCCGCCAGGCCCAGAGGCGTCAGGGCCGCCTCCGCCCCGCCGGCAATCATCACGTCGGCTTCCTCGTTCTGAATGACCCAGAAGGCCTGACCGATGGCGTTCGAAGCGCTGGCGCACGCGTTGGCGACGCCCGCGTTGGGTCCTTTGATGCCGTAACAGATGGAAATCTGGCCGGCGGCGGCGTTAATCATCAGTTTCGGGACCATGAAGGGGGACACCTTTGTGGGCCCGCGCTCCAGCAGCCGCTTGTGCTGGGCCTCGAACTCCGCCAAACCGCCGATCCCGCTGCCGACAATCGCGCCGACGCAGAACGGGTCCTCGACGTTCGCAAGGTCCAGGCCCGTGTGCTCCACGGCCTGCACCGCGGCGGCGACGGCCATCTGGCTGAAACGATCCAGGTGGCGCACCTCATGTTTGGGCAAATACGCCGTCGGGTCGAAATCCTTGACCTCGCCGGCGATCTGAACGGGGAAACCCGCCGTGTCGAAATGCTCAATGCGGCTGATGCCGGACTTGCCGGCAAGCAGCCGCTTCCAGAACAACTTGACGTCCGAAGCGAGGGAGGTGACCAGGCCGAGGCCGGTTACGAGGACGCGTCTTCTCATCGGTTACAGGTGCGCCTCCACATAGTTGATGGCCTGGCCGACGGTCTGGATCTTCTCGGCCTCTTCCTGGGGCACGTCGATGTCGAACTCGTCCTCAATTTCCATGACAATCTCGACGGTGTCGAGGGAGTCGGCGCCCAGGTCATTGACGAAGGACGTCTCGCGGGTGATTTGGGACTTGTCCACTCCGAGCTGTTCCGCGACGATTTCGATGATTCGCTGGCCGACGTCGCTGGCCTTTCCTGACGACTTCTCTTGGGACGATTCCGGGGCCATTTCCGCCTCCTCTGCGTTATGCTTTTCCGGCACCATGCTCACGCCTCCTCAACCTGTGTGGGGAATGCTCCTTGCGGTTCAAATCGGATACGCCTGTTCCCTCTCCTGAAACGTCGCCGGCAGTCTAACAGCCGTCGCGCCCCTTTGCAACGCCTTTTCACCGCCGGTGTCCAGCGCTGGCCCCTTGAGCCTTCGCCGGGCGGCGAGACTCCAAGCCCCCCACGTCGCAGCGCCGATTACGTCGCCATGCCCCCGTCCACGGGGAGGACCTGGCCGGTGATATACGAGGCCGCGTCGCCGGCAAGGAAGACGACGGCGGCAGCGACCTCGTTCGGCGTTCCCATGCGCCCCAGCGGAATGGCCCCGAGCGCCCGCTCCTTCGCCTTCTCCGGCAGAACGTCGGTCATCCGGGTCTTGATGAAACCGGGGGCGACGGCATTGCAGCAGACGTTCCTGCGGGCCAGTTCCCGGGCCACGGTTTTCGTAAAGCCGACGACGCCCGCCTTCGACGCCGAGTAGTTCGCCTGACCGGGGTTCCCGACGAGCCCCGAGACACTCGCGAGGTTCACGATCCGCCCCCCGCGCTGCCGAACCATATACTTGGCCGCGTGCTTTGTCATCAGGAACGTGCCCTTCAGATTCACGTTGAGGACGGCGTCCCACTCGTCCTGGGTCATCCTGAGAAGCAGGTCGTCGCGCGTGATGCCGGCGTTGTTGATGAGAATGTCGATGCGGCCGCATGTTTCGGCCACCTCGTCAATCATCTTTTCGACCGCCGTCTCGTCGGTCACGTCCACCGCGTAGGCGAGCGTGTCGGGGCCGAGTTCGCCGGCGGCTTTTTTGAGGTCCTCCGCCAGGACGTCCACCAGGACGACCCTCGCGCCGCCTTCGGCCAACTGTTTGGCAATCTCCAAACCGATGCCCCGCGCCGCGCCCGTGACGATGGCCGTCTTGCCTTCAAAGGTCATGCGCTTCCTTTCGCGTTCAGCGATTCAATGTCCTCGACCGTGCCGATGGCGACGGCACGGCGGCCAATCTTGCGGTCAATCCGCTTCAAGAGGCCCACGAGCACGCGCCCCGGTCCGATTTCATAGAACGTATCGAACCCGTCGGCCAAGAGGCGCTCGATGCCCTGCTGCCACCGGACGGCCCCGTCCACCTGGCGGGCCAAAAGGTCCGCCGCGGCGGCGGGACCACTATAAAAATCTCCCGTCACGTTTGCAACCACGGGGAACGTAAATTCCCCGACCGTCAGATCGGCGAGTTCCGCGGCCAGTTTCTTGCGGGCGGGGGTCATCAGAGGCGAATGAAAGCCCCCCGCCACCTCCAGCGGCACGGCTCGTTGAGCCCCCATGGACTCGGCGATCTCGACGGCCCGCTCGCACGCCGCCGCCTCGCCGCTTACGACCACCTGGCCAGGACAGTTGTAATTCGCGGGCCAGATCCTGCCGGCCTCGCGCGCGGCCTCGCAAACTCTTTCGGCGCCTTTCTCGTCCACGCCCAGGAGCGACACCATGCCGCTCAGCACGGCGTCGCACGCCTCTTGCATGGTGCGGCCGCGAAGGTGGGTCAGGCGAACGGCGTCGTCGAAATCAACCGCTCCGGCGGCCACGAGGGCCGTGTATTCGCCCAGGCTGAGGCCCGCCGCCGCCTGGGGCTTGAGGCCCGCCCCCGCCTCGGTCGCCCGCAGGGCCGCCAGGACCGCCAGGCTCGTCACCAGAATGGCCGGCTGGCTGACGTCGGTGGCCGTGAGGCGATCCTCGGAGCCCTCGAAGCAGATCTCCGAGAGGCCGAAGCCCAGAACCTGGTCGGCCTTGTCGTAAAGGGCCCGGGCTTCGGGAAAGGCCTCCGCCACGTCCTTCCCCATGCCGACGGATTGCGCCCCCTGACCGGGAAACAGGAATGCGGTCTTACCCATGTTGTCTCTCTCGTCCGTTTCTGTGCTGAGACGTACCGGGTTTGCGCGGCCGCCCGCCCCGGCGGATAAATCTCCTCACCCGCCACGGAAAGCGACAGTTTAGCGACGTTTCCCTTTCCGTCCAGATGAAAAACAGCCCGGTAGGCCGCCTGGACAACATCGCTGACGATGGTAGTGGTACAAACAAATACGCCGCGTACACCTATCTTGGAGCGGGAACCATCGTGAACGTCGCCCATCCGGCCGTCTCGCGTTGCTCGGCTGTGAATGGCGAATTGTGGGAGAGAATCGAGCGTTCACGGTCCAGGGCTTGTTGAACGTATCGCGCGATGGGCACATGGGCTCATGCCCCGAGAAGGAAAAGTGGGGAAGGGCTCAGGCCCCTTTCCTTCCTCGGGGTTCGGCCCGGACTTCCACGCCCTGGTTGTCCAGACAGCGGTATGACGCCTCGTCGATGCTCGCCCGGGCGTTGGTCAGGATGCGGATGCGTTTGCGCAGGTCGTTCTCGATCTGCGAGATGGCGTCGCGCTTCACGTTGGTGAGATACTCGGCCACTTTGGGATGGAGGCTCACTTCAAGGGCGGCCACCTCGTTCCGGTTGATTAACAATCGCACGGTCCGCATGACATCCAGCGCCATGGATTCGGGTGCCTTGACGATGCCTGTGCCCTTGCAGTAAGGGCAGCCTGTGTAGGTCGTGCCCTCGAGGCTCGGCCTCATGCGCTGACGGGTCATCTCGACGATGCCGAACTTGCTCATGCGGAGCATGCGGTGTCGGGCGCGGTCGTTCTTCATGGCGTCGCGCAGCACCTTTTCGACGTGGTGCCGGTTCTCGGGCTTTTGCATGTCGACGAAATCGATGATCAGGACGCCGCCCAGGTCGCGCAGGCGGACCTGGCGGACGATCTCCTTGGTGGCCAGCACGTTCAGTTGGTGGGCCGACTCCTCGGCGTCCTTTCCGTGGCGGAACTTGCCGGAGTTGACGTCTATGGCCACCAGCGCTTCGGTCTGATCGATGACGATCGTCCCGCCCTTCGGCAGGGTCACGATCCGGCTGTAAACCTGTTCGATGGCCTCCTCCGCGCCATACTTGTGAAACAGGGGAACGCTGCCGGTGTGAAGTTTCGCGCGGCCGGCCTGGCGCGGGATGGCGATTTTCATGAACTCGCGGACCCGCTTCAGCACCGGTTCGGAATCGACCCAGACGGTGCTGATGTCGGGCGTGAAGATGTCCCGTAGCGTCCGGACGACGAGATCGGATTCGCGGAAGATTTCGGCTGGCGCCTTGGCGCTTTGGGCGCGCGACTGAACGACTTTCCACAGCCTGAGCAGGTAATTCATGTCGCGGCGCAATTCCCGCTTGCCGCGGCCCTGGCCGGCCGTCCGCACGATGAAGCCCATGCCCTTCGGCGGGTCGAGGGTGGCCAGCAGTTCTCGCAACTGGCGGCGGGTTGCTTCGTCCTCGATCTTGCGCGATACGCCCAGACGCGCCAGCGAGGGCATCAGCACCAGATACCGCCCCGGGATGCTAAGCGCGGTCGTCAGTGCCGGGCCCTTGGTCCCGATCCCCTCCTTAGTCATCTGGACGATGATCTCATCGCCCGGCTTGAAAATGTCCTGGATGGGCGGGCGCCAGTTCGAACGCCTTTTCTTCTGGCCGTCTTTGCCGGAGTTCTTCACCCGCTTCGGGTAGGACGACGGAATCACATCGCTAACGTGGAGGAAGCCGTTCTTTGGCATCCCGATGTCCACGAAGGCGGCCTGGATGCTCGGCTCGGTGTTGTTGATGCGTCCCTTGTAGATGTTGCCCACATGCCGGGCCGCGCTGCTGCGCTCCAGGTACAACTCTTCGAGCGTGCCATCGGACACAATGGCGATGCGGCACTCTTCCCCTTCCAGAACATTAATCAGCATTTCTTTGGACATCCGGGTGTCGTCCTTTCCCGTGAGTTTTCCCTGCAGCGGGCCGCTCGCCCCAGCGAGTCGCCTGCGGAGACCCGCACCTCAGGCGAGGCGAATCGCCACGCGGCGAAGGTCGGCCCGGGCAATTGTCTCGGCATCCAGGCCCAGTAGGCGCAGCACCTCGTCGGGCCGCACCGTCCCCCCCGGTCCCGTTCGAACCACCATGCGCAGCGACTGACCGTTCGCTTCCAGCGACTCGATGAACGGCCGGGCGTCGAGGTGCTTGTCGCCGCTCGGGCGGTGGCGGGTGACCGGCGCTTCGGACCGGGCGAGCAGGTGCTCCACCCGCCGGCCAAGGTCCTCGACGGGCGCCGGCAGGCGCGCCGTGTATTCGACGCTCATGGGATGGGCCTTGTCGGTGGGGCGAACCAGATCCAGATCGACGACCTCGATCTCCTCCGGAACCTGGTCACGCACGACGCTTAGGACGGCGTCGGGATTGACCCAGTCGGCCAGTTCGAACTCCAGGAGTTCGGCCTCTGAGGCAATACCGACGCTGCGTGGTTCCGGCAGCGACATCTTGGGCCGCGGGTTGAAGCCCTGGCTCATCCGAAGCGGCAGCCCCGCGCGCCGAAGCACCCGCTCCCAAAGCCGCATCATGTCATGATGGCTCAGGTAACGCTTGTCTCCTTCCACGCAAAACCAGAGGCGCAATCGTTGACGGAACAAGTCGCCTCCCTGATAGGTCCTGAATTCTCACCGGGTCCGCCGAGGCGGACCGGCTTGGTGCCCTCAGACGAGTTCGGTCTTTCCCGGCACCGCGACGGGCGGCGGCTCGAACGGGCCGAACAAGTGCATGTTCTCCGGACCCAGTTTCAGTTTCGAAGATTGAGTGGCCCACTTCCAGGAGATCTCGCGGCCGGTGTAGGCGCTCATCCGGCCCATGACGGCCGTCATGGTCGACTCGGCCACCTGCTTGGTCTCGTTGTAATGCGGGCCGTCGCCCTTGATGCTCGCGATGAAGTCCACATGTTCCTGGACGTAGGGGTTGGGTTCCTGGCCCTGGTAGTTCCATTTCGTCTCGCCGGAGATGTCGCCGTTGCAGTTGGAGAAACCCTTCTCGCCGACGACGCGTTCGCTGACGCGGTCGGCGCTCTTGGGCCAGTGCGAGCAGTAACTGGCGCAGCGGACGCCGCCGGGGAACTCGTACTCGACGGCGAAGTGGTCCCAGATGTTGCCCGGCTCCTGGCGGGCCTGGCGGCCGCCGACGGCCACGCACTTCTCCGGCGGCGACCCAAGGGCCCACAGCATGATGTCGATGTTGTGGACGTGCTGCTCGACGATGTGGTCGCCACAGGTCCAGCACCAGGCGTACCAGTTCATGATCTGCCACTCGATGTCGGACATGTTCGGCCCGCGCGGCCGGTTGTGCGTGACCGGCCCGCCCATCCAGTAGAATTGGCCGCCGACGACCTTGCCTATCCGGCCGTTGCGGATCTGCTCCAGGGTGGCCCGGTACCGGTTGGAGTGGCGCCGCTGGGTGCCGGCGACGACCGTGAGTTTCTTCTGCGTGGCCATCTCGTGGGCCTTGATCATCTCGCGGTAGCCCCACGGATCCACGCAGACGGGCTTCTCCATGAACACGTGCTTGCCGGCGGCGATGGCGGCGGGGACGTGATAGGGCCGGAAGCCCGGAGGGGCGGCGGTGACGATGGCGTCGACGCCGCTCGCGATGACCTTCTCGTAATTGTCGAACCCGCCGAAGCACGCCTCCTCGGGGGCGTCTACCATGGCGCTGAAGTTCTGGTCCTTCTTCAGATTGTTCATCGAGCCCTTGGCGCGGTCCCCCCACAGGTCGCCGAAGGCGACGACCTTGGCGGCGGCGTTGCACTGCTTGGCGGCGTTGAGGAAGTCCCGGATCGCCCCGTTGCCGCGACCCCCGCACCCGATTAGACCGACCTTGATCGTGTCCGAACCGGCGGCGTAGATGTGGCTCGTGCCGAGGCCCGATACCAGGGCGGCGGCCGACATGGCCGCCGATGTCTTCAAAAATTCCCGGCGCGAAACCTCGCTCCGGCTACACCCTCTGGATTTCTGCTTGTGCATCTTCATGGGTCATCTCCTCTCTCGTCTTCCTTCTGTGTGGCGGACGGCGGCTGTTACACCGTCGCCTTTTTCCACTCGCTCTTCAGAAACGCGAACGATTTCGGAATCTCGACCATCGGGTCGCCCTTGCAGCCGCACTCGAGGCTGCAATAGTCCTGGTATCCGATTCGCTTGAGTCCGCGGAAGCCGTCCACGAAACTTCGCTCGTCCTGACCGGGGAGGTTCCGCTGCCGGCTCGCCAGGTGGACGTGGTGGAGATACTTGCCCGCTGACAGGAATGCGCCCTCGTCGCTCGTCTCCTCGATGAACATGTGGTAGAAGTCGCCCATCATGTCAATGCCGTCGCTCTTGCAGTCACGACAGATCGAGGCGGCAACGGCGAGTTGGTTCAGGAATCGGGCCTCGCCCCTGTTAAGCGGCTCCAGCAGGACCCGCGTGCCACACTTCACGGCGTATTCCCCCACGGCCGGCAGCAGGCCGACCAGCACCTTGCGTCCTTCGGCAAAAGGGAGTTGCGGGTTCTGGTTGAACGCCGGAACGAAAATGACGCCGGTGGACCCGGCCTCGCCGGCGGCCTCGAGCGCTTTCTTGAGGCTCTCGACGCCCTTCCTTCGCTTTTCCTCGTCGGGGTCGATGAGCGGGATGTAGCCGTAGCATAGGGCGGCGATGCCGGCGCCGGTTCCCTCGAGTTCCTTTCTGGCCTGTTTGGCGCGGTTGACGTCTATAGCGCCCAACTCCAGGCCCACACCGCCCCATTTCAAGAGGTTCTCGGCCTTCTCTTTGAGGCTCTTGCCGGGGATGCGGCTGTCCTGGCTGCACAGTTTCAGGACGGCGGTCGCTTGGGGCTTTTCCGCCGCTGCCGCCGGCAGACCGCCAGACGATAGGCCCGCCGCTGCGCCGGCCCCCACCAGTGAACTCTTCACAAACTCGCGCCGATCCATCGCCTGGCTCCCTCTCTCCCCCTCAGGTTGACCAACTTTTTCCAGGAAGAAAACGTAACGCCGCCCAGTTCACTAATTAAACAGGCTCCGCCACCAAAAGTGCACCGAAAAAATCCGGAAATGCAAGGATTCTTTGCGGGAGTCTCGCCGGGTCTCAAACCCTCAGGCGTGGCGGCCGCCGAATCGGCGCGTTCGCGCTTTTTGGTCCTCTTGGAGGCGGCGGCGGGATTCGAACCCGCGAATAACGGATTTGCAATCCGTCGCCTTAGTCCACTTGGCTACGCCGCCACCGACCGGACGGATTCTAGCCCGCCTTGCCCCGCCGGTCAACCCCATTCGGTCGGCCGCTTTTTGGCGTTGACGGCCTTCCACGGACGGCCTAGAATCCAATCGGACTATTTTCGGAGGGAGGTCACGATGAACGACGGACTGAGTGGTCAGCCGCCCCGTGAGGGGTCTTCCCCACAGGGGCCAGGCGGGCCGTGGGGGCCGCCTCCCTTTCCGGGCGAACAGGTCTCCGGATTCGGCCGGAACATCCCGCCGCCGGCCGTCGCGCCGCCACGCCGGCGAAGGAGCATTTGGGCGGTCTTGGCCACGATTCTGCTCCTTCTGTCGGTCCTGGTCAACGTGGTCCTGTTGGTGACGGTCATTGGCCTGGTGTCCTCGCTGATGGTGGGCGGCATCGGCGAAGCACCGATTCAGGAATTGGTGATTCAGAAAGGGCCCGCGTCCACCAAGGTCGCCGTCATCCGCCTCGAAGGAATCATAGACGAAGAGATGGTCACGAGCCTCGACAAGCAAACCCGGCGGGCCGCCGAGGACAACAACGTCAAGGCCGTCATCCTGCTGATTGACTCGCCGGGCGGCGGCCTGACGGCCAGCGACGCGCTCCATCACCAGGTCAAGACGCGGCTGGCGGACCGAGGCAAACCGGTCGTCGTAGCGATGGATTCGGTGGCGGCCTCCGGCGGATACTACGTCGCGTGCGCCGCCGACACCATCGTCGCCCAGCCGACCACAATCACGGGCTCCATCGGCGTCGTCGCCCAGTTCTTCTTCCTCCGCACCTTGATGACGGACAAACTCGGCATCACGCCCGTGACGCTGAAGATGGGTGAGCGGAAGGACTGGCCCAACATGTTCGGCGACACGGACTTGAGCGAGGAGCAGCGCGGATACCTGATGGAGACGCTCCTCGTGCCGGGATACGATCGGTTCGTGGACGTGGTGGCCGAGGGGCGGGCCATGGACCGCGACCGGGTGCTGGAACTTGCGACCGGGCGAATCTTCATGGCCCCGGAGGCCCGCGAGGTGGGCCTCGTGGACGAAGTGGGCTACTTCGAGCGGGCCGTCGAGATCGCCAAGGAGGCGGCCGGCGTGGACAAGGCCCGCGTCGTCGAGTACGTCGAACCGTTCAACTTCGGCCGGCTTCTGGGCCTGTCGGCCAAGGCCGAGCGGATGATGAACATGACGCCGGAGAGACTCGCCGCCCTGGCCTCGCCCAAAGTCATGTATCTGTGGACGGGATTCTAGAGCCTCTATCAAGATGCCGTTCGTCGCGAGGCTGAACGGGCTATTCGATAGGCTCTAAGAAAAAGCGCGGCCCGCACGAGCCGCGCTGAATTCACCGCGTCACTTCGTCACTACGTTGCTGCGTCACCCCGTCACTGCTTTACCGCGTCACTCAGTTACTGCCGTGCTGGAGGATGAGTTTGGCGCCTTCGGCAGCGTCGAGGTCCAGGCCGCCCAGCGCCTCGCCGGCGGCGTCGCGCAGCGCGTCGTCCGGGTCGGTGGCCAGAGTCTGAATCGCCGCAATCTGGTCGGCGGTGAGTTTGTTGCCCACGAACCGGGCCGCGCGCGCCAGCGACTCAAACGCCGCCACGCGAACCGGCTGGGAGCGCTCTTTGTTGATTCCCACGTTGGCCATGGCCTGGGTGATTTCGCCGTCCGCAATCTCCGCCAGGGCTCCCAGCACGGCGATGACCAGTTCGTCGGGCCGGCCGACTGCCAGGCTCTCCAGCAGCGACTGCCGCGCCCGGCGGGCCGAGTAGATGCGGCTGCCGATGGCAATCTCCTTCAGAATCCGAGCCGCACGCAGGCTCGCCTGCCGCGACGCATCCACATCCAGAACCATCGACCCGGCCGCCTTCTTCAACTCGTCAATCGCCTCCTCGAGCGCGTCGGCCTTGATGCTCGGCTCGACGGCCTTGACGTATGCAATGTTCGACTCCAGCCAGGAGGCCTTGACCGGATCCTCGGGCCAGGAGAGGACGACGATGGGCGTGACGGCGGTCGTATAGTCGCTACGAAGGAGGCTGACCACGTCGGCGTGGCTGACGTTCTGGGTGCGGCTGGAGACGACGACGGCATCGACGCGCGGCATGGTGCGGGCAGTCGCCAGGCCGTCGTTACCGGCGGTGGCCGTGGCGACGTTCCATCCGGTCTCCCTCAAGGCCGCCTGAAGCCGATTCCGCGTGTCCGCCTCGGGTTCGATGAGGAGGATGCTCTTTCGGGCCTCCAGGTTCAGCGCTTCGGTCAGGACCGGCACGACCTTTCCGGCGCCGGTAAAGGGCTTGGTGGGCTGGATGTCGGCCAGCGCAAACGCGGCGGCGAAACGCGCCCGCTGGTCCGCATACGTCAGGGCCATCACGAGGGGGCTTCCGACGTCCGCCTGGCCGTAGAGCGCCAGGAACTCCTCGTTCGCGACGGCCTCCAGCGCCTGGCACGCGCGGACCACGACGGCCGTGTTGCGGTCCTGAATCGCCCGGTCCAGCACCCGATACAGGTGCTGTTGGCCGACCGCGCGGGCGAAGAAGTCAACCGACGGCATATCGTCGGGCAGGAACGGGTCGGCCTCGCGGGCCGTCTTATCCCCCAGTTCCGCCTCCATCTGCATCAGCGCCGAGACCCAAAGGGCCACGGCTTCGAGCGCTCCGGGGTCGGATTTCAGCGCGTCCGAGCACGCCCGCGACGCCAGGATCTCGTTGACCGCCTTGCTCGGCGCCGCCCGGTAAAGTAGCCCCGTCCCCTTGACCCAGTCGAACAGGTCGCAGGTCGGCGCCCGCGCGTCCGCTGTGACGATCTTACCGTAGTAGTATTTCTCCGCGAGGTCCAGGTAGAGCGTCTTGGCGGGGACGCTTAGGAGGTTCTTGCCGGCGATGTCCACAAAGGCACTGCTCGCGGCGGCCTTCAGGGTGTCGCCCGCCTCCGGGTTCTCAATCATCGCCTTGAGCGCCGGCAAGGCGTATGGGTACCCGAGCCGGCCGAGGACCCCCACAATGGTCTGCTTGAGGTTCCGGTTGGGTGTATCCAGCGCCGCGACGAGCGGCAGGACGACCGGCCGACCGAGTTCCGACAGCGCTTTGATAACGAACGGCACCAGTTCCTTTCGGCCGGGGTCCTCAAGAATCGCCAGGGCGTGCGGCACGACGTACGGGCCGCTGTCCTTCAGTTCTTTCATAGCCAGATAATACGGTCGCGGCCCTTCACCGAGGCGCATCAGGTTGGCCTGGATGCGGGCGCTGTCGGTCCGCTTCATCCGGGCGCCGTCGTCGGCCAGGGAAAGCAGGCGCGCCGCCACGTCGCTCATCTCCTCGACGCGCGCCATCTTGACAAGCAGGTCATAGCCGGTGGACGGCGATTCGGCCAGCGCCAGGACCATCTTGCCATCCGGATCGGCTGCCAGGACGCGCGCGCCCCAGTCGGCCGCCAGATCGAACCGCGCCAACTTGAAATAATGGACCATCCACCGCCAGTTGTTCTGCAACTCGGCGCCCGCGACGCTGATCGGCAGGCCGGCGGCGCCGTATCCGGTGGCGGCGGCTTCCTCCTCGGCGGGTGTGGTGGGCACTTCGGCTTCGGCGGCTTCTTCAGCGGCGGCTTCCTCTGCCGGGACCTCTTCTTTCGCCGCCTCTTCTTCAGGCGCCTCCTCGGCCAGGCCGAACAACTCCTCCAGTTCCGAAGCGGCGTCTTCCTGGGCGCCGGCGCGGCCGATCGGCGCCAGCAAGGCGAACAAGGCTAAGGCGAGCAACCAGGTTCCTGGTAACGCGCGGCAGCGTCGGGCGGTTCCCATCGGCATCTTGTATCTCCCTTTTAGCCCAGGGCGAGTTCCGGTTGGCGGCTCTGCCGACCCCGTGCGGGCCTCTAGCGACCCGGGGCTCGACCGCCGGTGGCTTATTTCTCCCCACCCCCTGGCGCCATAAGTCCCCCCCACAACGAAAGATAAAAGCGGGACGATTATAGACCGGCGCTGAGGGGTGTCAACAAAAATTGGTCGGGAATTCGCCCATTGTCCGCGCCCAACTTCCGCCAGGATTGGTTTCATAACCGCGCCGGGGTTGTCCATCGCCGAGGTCGACTCTTTCCCGCCGATTATGAGACCGCTTCTAAACACCCCACCTGTTTGGGGAAAACTCATGCTTGACAAACCTGGCTTTATAGAGGGGTGACAGCCCGGGGACCGTGCTGATGCCGGAGGGAAAGTCGTGCCCCGCGCCTCAAGCGTCCCGGTCGAACAGGTCGGGTTCGGGCGTCTTCTTCCTTTTCGGTTTCCGGGCCGGTGCTTTGAGGCCCAGGTGTTCGTAGGCCACGGCGGTGGCGAGGCGGCCCTGGCGCGTGCGGCCGACGAAACCAATCTTCAACAGGTACGGCTCGACCATGTCCACCAGCGTATCGACCTCCTCGTTGAGCGTTGCGGCGATGGCTTCGATGCCCGCCGGTCCGCCGCCATACACGTCGATGAGCGTCCGCAGAAACTTTCGGTCGAGGGCGTCCAGGCCTTTCTCGTCCACGGCTTCCATCTTGAGGGCCTCGCGCGCCAGCCGCGTTGTGACTTTCCCGTCGCCCTTGACCTGGGCGTAGTCGCGGACGCGGCGCACCAGTCGGATGCAGACGCGCGGCGTGCCGCGGCTTCGGCGGGCGACCTCGACGAGGGCGTCCTCGTCGGCCGGCGTCTCAAGCAGTTCCGCCGAGCGATGGGCGATCCGAAGCAGGTCCTCCTCCGGGTAGAACTCGAAATGGTGGAAGATGCCGAACCGCTCCCGAAGCGGCGCCGAGAGGAACCCTGCCCGCGTCGTCGCGCCGATGAGCGTGAACGGCTGGAGCGGCACGTTAATCGTCCGGGCGAACGAGCCGCGATCCACCGTGATGTCGATACGAAACTCCTCCATCGCCGGGTAGATGAACTCTTCGACGACGGGACCGAGGCGGTGAATTTCGTCGATGAAGAGGACGTCGCCGGGGGCCAGGTTCGTCAGGATGCCCACGAGGTCGGCCGGGCGCGTCAGGGCCGGGCCGCTTGTGGCCTTGATCCCGGCGCCCATCTCCGCGGCGACGACGTGAGCGAGGGTGGTCTTGCCGAGTCCCGGCGGGCCGTAAAAGAGAACGTGCTCAAGCGGCTCGGAGCGTCCCTTGGCGGCCTGGATGGCGATGATGAGTTTCTCGACGAGGCTCTTCTGGCCGACGACGCCACCGAGGCGCTTCGGACGCAGGCTCCACGAGAAGCCCTCGTCCTCGGGTCCCTGGTTTTGCGGGCTGACAATGCGTTCGCGCGGCATAGTTTTTTAACCTTCTGCGGCGGTGGGCCCCCGGTGAAACGCCTCGCGGACCAGTTGCTCCACGGTAGCCTCGTCGCCGAGGCGTTCAAGGGCCGTATCGACTCTGCTTTGCGCTTCCGGCCGCGGCAGGCCGAGTTCCATCAGAACCTGGACGGCGCCGCGGGCGGCTTTGGGCTCCTCGCCGCGCGGCTTGGCTCCGGCGGCTTCGAGGGCGAACTCGTCCAGTTTGCCGCACAGTTCCGCGATGATCTTTTCGGCCGTCCGGCGACCGAGGCCCGGCAGTTCCGCCAGTCGCGCCGCGTCGCGCGATTCGATGCGCTCCGCGATCTCGCCGACCGGCACGACGAGGCTTTTCAGGCCCTTGGCGATGCCCAGGCCCTGGACGCTGATATAGCGGACGAAGAAACGTTTCTCGGTCTCGGTGAAAAACCCGACGAGGCGCGGCACCATCTGGCCGTAGGCCGGATTGCCGTCCATGTATTCGAGCGTGTAGAGGACGACGCGCTGGCCCAGCCGCGGCCGAAGTTCATCCGCCGTCACGGGCGCAACGAGCACCTCATAGGCGAGAGGCCCGGCGCTGACGAGGACGCGGTCGTCGGCGACCTGTTCGAGTTGTCCTGAGAGCCTGGCAATCATGGTTGCAAGGCCTTTCGCGCTGCGCGGTGCGCGTGGCAAAGGGCGACGGCCAGGGCATCGGCCACGTCCGCCGGCTCCGGCGGCACCTCCAGATGGAAGTGGCTCTGGATGGCCCGCTGCATCTGGTGCTTCGACGCGTGGCCGCTGCCGACGAGCGCTTTTTTGATATGCGTGGCCCCGTAACTCGTGACCGGCACGCCTGCCCGCGCGGCCACGAGGAACGTGATACCCCGGGCGTGACCCATCAGAATCGCCGTCCGCGGGTGCTTGTAGTGCGAGTAGAGTTGCTCGATGGCGACGGCGTCGGGTCTAAAGTCGGTGAAGACGGCCTCGAGGCCGTCGTGGATTTCGGCGAGGCGCTCGGCGAGAGGCATATCCGCATCGGTGCGTATGACTCCGGCCTCGATGAGGCGCATATCCCCTCCCGGCGCGCCGGGCGCCTCGATGACGCCGTAACCGGTCCGTTCAAGACCCGGGTCTATACCGAGGATTCGCATGGTCAATCGCCCCTCCGGGGCTCTGTTCACATCTTGCGTATTCCTACCACGGGCTTGCGCCCGTGGCTAGAGATCAATCGCCCT
>DATLBA010000087.1:0-6019 GCA_035527275.1 Phycisphaerae bacterium | reverse complement strand
GTGGTCGAGAGGCTGCGGTGGCCCAGGAGTTCCTGGACGGCCCGCAGGTCCGCCCCGCGTTCGAGCATGTGAGTGGCGAACGAGTGGCGGAGGGTATGCGGCGAGACGCTGGGGTCAAGGTCCGCGATGATCAGGTATTTGGCCAGGTTTCGCCGTACGCTACGGGCGCTCAGCCGTCGGCCGTGCCGGTTGATGAAGACCGCTTCAGCGTCGCGGACATCAGCCTCGGCGCGCGCAGCAAGATACCGGTCGAGCGCCCGAACCGCGTAGGAACCGAGCGGCGCGAGGCGCTCGCGGCGCCCTTTGCCGCGCACACGAGCCACTTCGCCGATTGGATCGATGTCCTCCAGGTTCAAACCCACCAGTTCGCCGACGCGCATGCCGGTGGAATAGAGCACCTCGAGGATAGCAGCGTCGCGGCGGGCCAGGAGGTCGTCGCCCTTTGGTGCGGCGAGCAACCGTTCGATCTCGTCCGGCTCGAGGAACTTTGGCAGGCGCTTCTCCTGGCGCGGCGTTCGGACCGTCGAGACGGGGTTCCGCTCGACCAGGCCTTCGCGTGCGAGGAACTTGTAGAACGAGCGAAGCGTGGCGAGTTTCCGCGCGATGGTGGCCCGGCCGTAGTCGGCTCGGCGGAGTTCAGCGAGGTACCGCCGCAGGTCGAGAGGCGTGACGCGGCAAATCTGCTCAGTCGTCGCTTCCTCGGCTGCCGCTTCCCCCTCGCCCGGGCCGCTGAGGAACCGGGCGAACTGCGCCAGGTCCGCCGCGTAGGAACGCACAGTGTGAACGGAGAAGTTCCGCTCGTGTTCCAGGTAGGCCAGAAATTTTGGAATCGGCGAATCGGTCATTGCTCAGGTCTGGGTTTCGGGTTCCGCCTCGTTGCCGAGCGCGCGGCTGAAGAGGCGCTGATTGACCTGGCGCGACAGGACCGCCGCGTCGAACCAGTCGAAATCCAAATCGGGGTCCTCCGCCCAGCGCATCAACTGGGCGATGGCTTCCTCTTCATCCCCCGCGCCGCACCGGACGAGGTAACGCTCTCTGCCCTTCATTAGCGAAAGTTGACAGGCGCTCTTGGCCCTACGCACGGGACGCACTCCCCTCGTGTCTGATCGGGATGCGGCAGGGTGCACAGCCGCCCTTCGTTTATCGGCTTTCAGGGCGCGACGGGTTTACTGGAATCTGCTGCAACCCGGCCGCAGGAGCAGGAAAAGGGCCGGCCCATGCCACCCCGAATCCGCTCGACGCCGGAACCTGCGGTCACACACCCCACCGCCGACCTCCGCGGAGTTTGACGTTGACATGGTTGCGGCGGCGGCCCTAAACTCGCCGCCACGTGCAAACTTTGAGGAAAACTCCATGGCGGACCTGGAAGCCCGTTATCGGGGAATCTTCGGTGACGACGGACCCGTGCGCGTCGTCTGCGGGCCCGGCCGCGTGAACCTCATCGGCGAGCACACGGACTATAACGGCGGTTTCGTGATGCCGATGGCGCTGGATGTCGCCGTCCGGCTGGCCCTTGTGCCGCGCGATGAGCCGACCGTGACCCTCTGGTCCGAACAGTTTGGCCAGCGCGCCGAGTTTTCGTTCAGCCAGACCGAACAGCCCGACGCGCCCCACTGGCTCCGCTATCCGATGAAAGTGGCGGAGGTGCTGGCCCAGGAGGGCCTTGGGCTCCGAGGATTCAGAGCGGTGCTAGACGGCAATGTGCCGATCGGGTCGGGCCTTTCCTCGAGCGCGGCCTGCGAGGTGGCGTCCGCGCTAGCGTTTCTGGTAGCGGCCAGGCCGGACGTGCCAGCGGGCCCGGCCGGCGTTGCGGCCGAAGCGCACGGTCTTTCGACCCGCCGATTGGCCCAATTATGCCAACAGGCTGAACACCGGGTCGGTGTCCGGGGCGGCATCATGGACCAGTTCGTCAGTCTGCACGGCCGCGTGGGCCACGCCATCCTCCTGGACTGCCGCGACCTCTCCTACCAGGCCATGCCTTTGCCCACGGACGAGGTGGAGGTCATCATCATTGACTCGGCCGTCCCGCGGCGGCTGACGGAAGGGGCGTACAACGAACGCCGCAGCCAATGCGAGGAAGGCGTAGGCCGCCTGCGGAAGTTCGATGCATCCATCGAGCAGTTGCGCGACGTGTCGCTTGACCTTTTCGAGGCGCACAAAGCGGCGCTGCCGAAAACCGTTCGCCGCCGATGCCGACACGTCATCACCGAAAATGCGCGGGTGCTTGAGTCGGCCGAAGCGATGAAGGCCGGCGACCTGGTCCGCTTCGGGGAACTCCTAAACGCCAGCCACGACTCTCTACGAGACGATTACGAGGTAAGCCGGCCGGAACTGGACCTGTTGGTTGAGATCGCACGCGGTGTCAAAGGGGTGCTCGGTTCACGTCTGACGGGCGCCGGATTCGGTGGCTGCACGGTAACGCTGGCAAGGCCTGAGGCCGTCGAGCCGCTGCGCGAGGCGGTCCTTGCGCGCTACGAAAAAGAAACCGGCCTCGTGCCGCGCATCTGGGTCTCCGAAGCGGCCGCGGGCGCCGCCATTGAGGTGTAGTTCAAGACCGCGGCAGGAGTGGCGGAACACTCGCATACGCGACAAGCGCAGAACACGATGGAGAGCCATGATCCCATTCATCAAAAAACTATGGCGCGGTGAGAACCTCTCGCTCGATGAGTCGCGCAACGCGATGGCCCAAATCATGGAAGGGCAGGCCGGCCCCGCCCAAATCGCCGCCTACCTCGTTGCCCTGTCCATCAAGGGCGCAACGCCCGACGAGATCGCAGGCGCCGCCATCGTCATGCGCGAAAAGGCCACACGCATTGACGTCGACAACCTGCCGGTGATTGACACCTGCGGCACAGGCGGCACTGGCCGCAAACCGTTCAATGTTTCGACGTGCGCGGCACTGGTGGCGGCGGGCGCGGGCGCTTACGTCGCCAAGCACGGCAACCGAGGCGCGACGAGCAAGTGCGGCTCCAGCGACGTGCTTGAAGCGCTGGGCGTCAACGTCGAGGCCGACCCGAAAACGGTGGCCCGCTGCATCCGCGAGGCCCACATCGGCTTTCTGTTCGCTCCGCTGCTCCACGGGGCCATGAAGTATGCCGTCCCCGTCCGGAAGGAAATTGGTATTCGCACGGTCTTCAACCTCCTCGGCCCGCTGACGAACCCCGCGGGTGCGCGCCGCCAGGTGATGGGCGTCTTCACGCCGCACTTGGTCCGCCGGATCGCCGAGGTTATGCTCCGTCTGGATGTCGAGCACGCCCTCATCGTCCATTCCTCGGACGGTGTGGACGAAATTACGCTATCCGGTCCGACCCACGTGGCGGAGGTCAAGGACGGCCGAATTACCGAGTATGACCTGGCGTCGGAGGACCTGGGCCTCCCGAAGGTGGACCTGGGCGGCATGCGCGTGGAGTCGGCGGCTCAAGGCGCCGAAATCATCCGCGCAATCTTGGGTGGCGAACGGGGTCCCCGGCGTGACGTCGCTCTGGCGAACGCCGGCGCGGCCATTTACGTGGCGGGCCTTGCGGACACGCCCGCCGCCTGCGTGCCGCTGGCGGCCGAGTCCATCGACTCCGGCGCCGCGCGCGAGGTGCTTGAGCGTCTCGTCGCCTGCTCGCACTCAGCCGATTGAGGCGCCCCGTGCCATCCTAGAATCGCTTTGCACGCCTGATGCGTCGCTGCTATGCTACAAGCGGGCTGGGGTGTGCCCGAGAGGCGCTGCAGCGGAGACGTGGAAGGGGAAGGCCACGATGGTTCACTATACCTGTGACATGTGCGGCAAGCCGCTCCTGGCGGACGAGGATACCCGCTACGTCGTCAAGATTGAGGTCCATGCGGCCTACGATCCGATGGAAATCACCGACGAGGACCTCGCCAAGGATCAAAACGGCGAGATTCAGGACCTCCTCGACCAGATGGCCGACATGGATGCCGAGAAACTCGAAGAGCAGGTGTACAAATCGTTCCGTTTCGATTTGTGCCCGTCGTGCCAGGCGAAGTATCTCCAGGATCCCCTCTTCCGCTCTGTGCGCAAACGGATTCCGTTCGGCGATAACTGAGGGCGGCCGGGCCCCTCGGAGGAAAGGGATGAAGCAGCGATGCCGATGACCATCACGGAGAAGATTATCGCGACTCACGTGGGCCGGGAGTCCGTGCGGCCGGGCGAGTTCGTCTATGCGGACGTGGACATTGCGCTGGGCAACGACGTGACAGCCCCCATCGCCATCAAGCGCCTCGCCGAGGCCGGCATCGAGCGCGTCTGGGACCGCGAGCGCATCGCCCTTGTGCCCGACCACTTCACGCCGAATAAGGACATCCCGAGCGCCCAACAGGCCAGGACGCTCCGCGATTTCGCCCGTCGCCACAACCTGACGCATTACTGGGAAGTGGGCCAAGTGGGAATAGAGCACGCCCTTCTGCCCGAGCAGGGCGTCGTCGGACCGGGCGACCTTGTCATCGGCGCCGACAGCCACACGTGCACCTACGGCGCGCTCGCCGCCTTCGCGACGGGCGTGGGGTCAACGGACCTGGCGGCGGCGATGGCCATCGGCAAGGTCTGGCTCCGCGTCCCGGAGTCCGTGCGCTTCCGTTTCACCGGCGAGCGCGGACGGTGGGTCTCAGGCAAGGACCTCATTCTTTACACCATCGGCGAGATCGGCGTCTCCGGGGCGCTGTATCGGGCGATGGAGTTCACGGGCCCCGTCATCGAGGCCCTGCCGATGGACGACCGGATGACGATGTGCAACATGGCCATCGAGGCCGGGGCGAAAAGCGGTATCATCGCCCCCGATGACGTCACCCGCGCCTATGTCGAGGGACGCCTCGAGCGCCGGCCGCGCTTCCACCAGAGCGACGCCGGCGCCGAATATGTCCAGGACTCCGAATGGGACATTTCCACCCTCGGACCGGTCGTCGCGTGCCCGAACCTTCCGGAAAACGTCAAACCCGTCGAGGAACTCGAGGACGTGCGGCTGGACCAGGTGGTCATCGGGTCCTGCACAAACGGGCGGTCGAGCGACCTGGAGGTTGCGGCGCGGCTCCTGAAAGGGCGCAAGGTGGCTTCGGGGCTGCGGTGCCTCGTCTTCCCGGCCACGCCGACCATCGAGCGGGAAGCGCTGCGCGCCGGGTACCTGGAAATCTTTCTTGAGGCGGGGGCGGTCATCTCGCCGCCGACGTGCGGGCCTTGCCTCGGCGGACACATGGGCGTCCTGGCCGAGGGCGAGGTCGCACTGGCCACCACCAATCGCAATTTTACCGGCCGCATGGGCCACCCGGAGAGCCAGGTGTACCTGTCGAGTCCGGCGGTTGCGGCCGCCAGCGCTGTGGCGGGGCATATCACACATCCAGACAAAGTGGCCGGGTGACGGCGCAGCAGGCTCGTCCCGACGTCGTCGGGACCATGCGTGTGGGCATGCAAGGCACCGGCCCGGCCGAATAGGAGGCCCTTGCCGTGTTCAACCTGAGGGAGCGGCTGAATCGGCTGCGCGGCCACCTGAAGCGGCTACTGGGAAGCCCGACGCACGAACTCGGCCGGTGGGGACGACTGGCCGTCTATCAGATGCGGCTGTGGCGGTTCTGCGGGAGGCAACTCCGGCGCGATCGCCTCGTGACCGTCGCCGGCGACCTCACGTTCAAAACCCTCCTGGGCCTGATCCCCTTTCTCGTCCTCTTCCTGATGGTCATCGGCTTCTTTTCGCGCGGGTCGGAAATCGGCACACAGGTCCAGGGAGCCCTTTTCAAGGTCCTGAACATCACCGAGATTACCGTCGCCGTAGACGGCGAAGAGGTCGGCCTCGCCGAGCAGATTGAGAGGCTGGTGACGGCGGCGGGCGAGCGGCTCAACATGGCAGCGACAGCCACCATCGGCATCGTCTTTCTTTTCTCCCTTTCGATGAACGTGCTGGCGACGGTGGAGGGGGCGATGAATCGCATCTGGCAGATCCGCGAGCGCCGCCCCCTCTGGAAGAAACTGGTCATGTTCTGGCTGGTGCTGACGCTCGGGCCGCCCGCCGTTGTCCTGGCC
>DATLBA010000086.1:0-3127 GCA_035527275.1 Phycisphaerae bacterium | reverse complement strand
CATGCCGCTCCCCAGGAGCACCACGACCGGCAGCATCAGCAGGACGCTTGTAAGCGGCGCGAGCCAGGCCGCCAAGTGGAAGCGCCACGCGACAAGCGGCACGCTGATCGCCGCCGCGGAGATGCAAATCGAGATCGTCGGCCGAACGGCGCGCCGCCAAAGCCAGATGAAGCCTTGCGCTGGTTCGCTCAGCGCTTCCGCCTCCTTGTCGCGGCGCAACACCACGACTTCAATCCGCCTGCAAAGGAACATGAGGCCCAGCAAGATGCCGAAAGACAGGATGAACCCGAACGAGAACAGGTCGCCCGGGCGCCAGGCGAGGACGATGAGCGCTGCGGCCGCCAGGGAGTTATAGAACAGGCGCTCGCGCCCCGCGGCCCAGCCGAGGCAGAGGATCCAGACAAACACGGCCGCGCGGAGGACCGACGGCTGAAGTTCCGTCATCAGGGCATAGATGAGGACGACGAGCGCAACGAGCACGGCCGTCGCTCTCCGCCCCGCCCCGCCCAAACGCATAAGCAGCAGCACCATCCCGCCGACCATGCCGACGTGGAGGCCGGAGACCGCCAGAAAATGGGCCGCACCGCTCTTAATGAAATCCTCCTCCGTCACCCCTTCGGTCCCAGGGATATAATCGTCGAGGAGGTCCCTGCGACCGAGCATGACGGCCGAGACAACGGCACGTCCTTCGGGGCTCGGCAGGCGCTCCAACTGACGCAGCGCCGATTCGCGCAGCGCCCCCAGACACCCCCGCACCGGGTCCGCCCACCGCCGGACGACGCGGATCGCCTCCTGGTGGTCGGTGCTGAGGAACGCGCGGTACCCATGCCGCTCCAGGTAGCGCTTCGAGTCGAACCCGCCGGGGTTCGTAGGCTCCCGCAGCGGCAGGAGGAAGCCCAGGACGCGGACGCGGTCGCCCAGGCGCGGGCAGCCGGGCTGATCGAGGCCCCCCGACACGCCGCGTACGGTAAGCCACACCCGGCCGCGGACGGCAACCCACTGCTCTCCCACCTTCGCCCGTTCGCTCTCCAAGCCGAGGCTCATCCGCTCGTAGTATGGGGCGTAGGGCAGGAAAACATCCTTCGGCGGCGGAATGATGCGCGGCGAGCGGACGACAACGCCCTCGAGCGTGACGACGCGCGGTCCGCCCTCGCACAAGCGGCCGACGTCGTTCGGCGCCGGGGCCACACTGGAGCGATAGCGCGCCGCCCCGGCCGACGCCACAAGAACCAGAAGCGGAACGAGACAGAGGTTCGGCCGAGCGCGAAGAAGGAACAGCGCGGCCCACGCGGCAGTTGCCGCCATGGCCGCAACGCACCAGAAAAGCATCCCGCCGCCGGCATAGTCGGCGAGGAGAATGCCGGCGATGAAAGCCACCGCGGCCGGCACGAGCGGCTGGTAATGACGCGAGGTTCGCTCTTTCGGCCGGATTGGCCCCCTCCTTCCAGAAAAAAGGGGACGGGAGCCTTTTTCAAAAAACGGCTCTGGTGCCTTAAAAAAGCGGTTTTAAAAAGGCTCCCGTCCCCTTTTTTACGTTTCGATTCGCCTGTTTCAATTTCTCAATCGTAACCCCAACCCGTATCATTCTGGAGGAGTCGGAGGTTTCCGTGATCAATGGATAGACCGACGAAGCGCCCACTATTCCAGTTGACAAATCTCTCGAAGGACAAGGCCCCGATCTTCAACACCAACGGGCCGCTGGCGTGCTCCCCACGGTCAAACTCAATTTGCGCTGCTAATCCGAGAAGATCATTGGTCTTGGGTTGACCGGCATAGACCGTTTCGCCGCGCCACACGAGATGAACCGTACTGCCGTCGAATCCATCCTGGAGATGTATACAGGCAAGCCGAGATGCGGGAATGGACGCGGTTGGTTCCGGCGGTTTGTCTGTGCAGCCACCCATGAGAAGGATAACGGTCATTATGCCTATCGCCCTGCTCATACTTCGTTTGACGCCGCCAGCAAATACGCGGTTCCCGCCTTTTCCGTGTTTCACAGCAGCCTCCCCAAACTGCACAGACACGCCAACAGACGCTCAGTGATGTCCATATTATAGGTGATTCAATTCCTCCTTAGTCGCGGCCAAGCAAAGCGCCTCGAAGAGCGCGCGGTGGCGCGGCTCGGCGGTCAAATCTTCCGCATGCCACTGGACGCCCAGCACAAACCGGCCGGGCTCCTCGCCCTCGATCGCCTCAATCATACCGTCGGCGGCGCGGGCGACAACCCGCATCCCGCGCCCCGGCTCGCGGATGGCCTGATGATGGCGGCTGTTCGTGCGAAGCGGCTCGACGCCTACGACCCGCGAAAGAAGCGAACCGGGTTCAATCGCGACCTCGTGCCAGACGGGAACGGCAAGGGTGCCGTCATGTCTCAGCCCATCCGGCACGTCGTCGGGAATGTGCTGATGAAGCGCGCCGCCGCGATGGACCGCCAGTTCCTGGGCGCCCAGACAGAGGGCGAGGACGGGCAAGCGGCGAGCGTCGGCCTCGGCCAGGAGCGCCAGGTCCGACGCCTGACGCCTCGGGTCCATGAGGCGCGCCTTCGGGTGCTTCGCTTCACCCCAGAGGGCCGGGTCGAGGTCCCGCCCGCCGCTCAGCAGGAGTCCGTGCGCGCCCTGGAGCCGTCGGCCGGAGTCCGGCGCGTCGGTCGGCTCGAAAACGACAGCCTCGCCGCCGGCGACCTCGACGGCCGCAAGGTACTTTTCCGGCCTTGTTCCCGCGTCGGCGGTGACGGCGATGCGGGGTTTCATGCGCCCTCCCGCTTGAGGACGCGCCCGGGTGTGGCGCCGGTGTGTCGGCCGTCGAGGACGACCGGCTCACCGTTCACAAAAACGTGGCGGATGCCTGCAGGCGCCGCCCACGGATGTTCATACGTCGCGCGGTCGGCAATCGTGTCGCGGTCGAAGACGACGAGGTCGGCCCAGGCGCCCTCGGCCAGGCGTCCGCGGTCCCGAAGGCCGAGAACCTGGGCCGGCAGGAGAGTCAGGCGCCGGATCCCTTCGCGCCAGTCCATGAGTCCCTCATCCCGGACATACGTGCCGAGGAACCGCGCGGTCGTGCCGTAGGCCCGGGGATGCGGCAAGCCGGAGCGGTTTGGCGCCTGGGGGTCGGGCAGGTCGCGCAGCCC
>DATLBA010000085.1:0-16979 GCA_035527275.1 Phycisphaerae bacterium | reverse complement strand
CCGCGGCCGCGTCGCCCGAGACCATGCCGTGCTCGATGCTGAGGGATGAGCGGAGCACCTCAAGGGCCGCGCGCCCCTGGTCGGTTCTGGCGTCAATTCGCCGAATCATGGCAAGGCTCCGTCCGGAGGTGCTCCCGGAGCGTGATTATAGGCATGATTATAGGCAGGAGTCCGGCTTATTCAACTGGAAAGGGCGACGGCCAAACAAGGGCTTCAGGCGACGTCGAGGCCCGGCTGGGCGCGGACGACGTCCATCATCGCCACGAGGTTCTCGGGCGGGACGTCGGGCGGCACGCTGTGCGACGGGGAAAAGACGTAGCCTCCGTCGCGACCGGCCTGGAGCAGACGCGCCGTCGCCTCGCGCACCTCGCCGGGCGTCCCGAACGGAAGCACCTTTTGCACGCTCATCCCGCCGTGAAACGCCAGGTGCCCGTGGTACCGCCGCTTGATGGCGAAGACGTCCATGACCTCGGGCTGGAACGGGTTGAAGACGTTCAAACCGATCTCGACCAGGTCATCGAACAGTTCCACCACGCAGCCACATGAGTGCAGGAACACATACTTGCCCGCCTCGCACACCGGGGCGAACATACGGGCCAGTCGCGGTTTAAAGAAGTGCCGCCAGTGCTTCAGGCCCATGATCAGGCCCGTCTGCATGCCGTAATCGTCGCCGAAGTAAACGGCATCGATGGGGAACTTGAGCGCCTTGCGGACCTGGACGAGGTTGTGCTCGACGATGGCATCCAGGAGGTCCTCGACGAACTCGGGGCGTTCGACCATGTCGACCAGGAGGTCCGTCAATCCCCGCATCGTCCACGCCCGCTCGTAGAGCGAAAAACCTATCAGGTAGCGGCTGAAAAGGTCGGGCTGAGCCTCCAGCCGGCCGGGGATGTCGGCGTACAAGGAATCGTCGGACGCGTCGGGCCACTCGTAGTCCGCCAGGTCCGACGGGTCGCGGATGGGCCACTCTACGGGCGTCCCGATGTCCTTGTCGATGCTGCGGTCCCACACGACGCCGTAGGTGTCGCGGTAGAGATTATTCCCGAGAGGCTCAAAGTGCCCGATGGCATCACCCACGTCGAGGAAATGTGTGCCGACGAATTCGGAGAGGTCGTCCGTACCGAGGTGGGCCTTCATGCGCTCGGCGCACCCCTGGGTCATGTCCCACGCCCACGGGACGTAGGGGGGCGGGCGGAACCCGAGGGCTTCGATGACCACTTCGCGTTTGGTGGAACGTGACATGGGTTCTCGCGTTGCCCCCGGTGTAACTACGTGTTTAGCGTCTTACACAGACTCCGCGCGGCGGCCTTCCCAGGCCGCCTCGCCCGAAACCGTACCGTGCTCGATGCTGAGGGACGAGCGGAACGCCTCAAGGGCCGCGCGCCCCTGGTCGGTTCTGGCGTCAATTCGGCGAATCATCGGTCCCTCCGTGGCCTTCGCCATATGCCTGAAAGCCGATTATAGACACGCTGTCGGCCGATTCAACCGGAAAAGCGTGACCGGTCACTAAAGACTGGAAACAGATTTTGGCAGCCGGCGGGAAGGCACCGGAACCGACTCTTCTCTTTGGCACGGCGGGCCCCCAAGCGGCCGCCCGGGGCTCACCTGTAAAAGAAACTGCAAAAAACAGTTGCCGCAAGCCGGAACCTCGCGGTACTGTTGTGCCGAGTTAATCGGCACGGGGAGAAACGGCAAAGGGTATCCGCAGATGCCGTACAGCGATCGGTACATGGCGTTTGCGGGGATGGCACCGAAGCGCATTCCGCCGCTACGAGAAATTCTGGAATAGGCTGAAAGCCACCGGCAAGGAAGTGATCTTCATGGTGGACGGCTGCATGGACGCTTACGCGGACGACATCTTCGCGTGCGGCGCAAGGGGCATCATAAGCGAGCCTTTCACGGACTATAAGGCCATTGCCCGCAAACACGAGAACGGGTTCCTCGCCGGCGAGGGGGACAACCGCATTCTGATGCGAAACAACCCGGACAAAATCTGCGCCATGGTCGAAGACATGGTGAAAACTGCTTACATGGCCGACGGGTATATGATGTCCGTTGGAAATCGCATCCCGCGGAACGTTCCCCCGAGGCGGTCACGCGCTACCCGGACCTGTTGGCCGAACCGGCCCATCGCTGAAAGCCGACACAATGCCCACACGCCGTGAACTAAACCTTGCCATCTTCGAAGGCAAGACCAACGCCGTCCTTTGGCAGCCGCGCCTGGAGACGTGGCTCGACCATCACCAGGAACGCAACATACTCCCCGCGCGCTTCAAGGGGATGAGCAACCTGGAGATCTACGACGCCCTGCGCTGTTCCGTCCGCTATGCCGCATGCGCCGGCATCGACCGCCTTCCCCTGGGTCCCGACGTTGTCTCAACCGAAGAGCAGACCGCCAACCAGACCCTCTGCCGCGTCAAGACGCCGCTCGGCGAACTCTGCACCGTCTATCACGACCTTTACGACCAGGCCGGCCGCCGGATTAACCACCGGATCGAAGACTTCCCCGTGAAAACGGTTCAGGACCTGCGTGTCGCGACCGACCTGGTCAACCGGCAGCAGTTCAAGGCCGATCCGCCGGCGTTCGAAGACGCGGCCCGCGTCGTGGGCGATCGCGCCGAACCCACGATATTCCTTTCGGGCAGCGGATTCACGGAACTGATCAAGAACTGGTGCGGGCTGCCCGGCACGTATTACCTGCTGACCGACCACCCGGCCGAGGTGGAGGCCTACCTGGAGGCCTGCGATCGGCGCGACGAGCGGCTGATTGACGAGGCCCTGAAACTCCCATGCCGCATCTTTAACCTCGGCGACCACGCGACGAACGAATTCACGCCGCCGCCGATCCTGAAGAAGTACCTCATGCCCCAATGGCAGCGGATCGCTGACCGCCTGCACGCCGCCGGCCGCTTTGTGCATACCCACTGGGACGGCAACTCGCGCTTGATGCTTCCTTACCTGCGCGAGACGCGCCTCGACGGCGTCGAGGCATTGACCCCCGCCCCGATGGGCGACATGACCCTGGAGATGATCAAGGAGGCCGTCGGCAACGGGCGCGATCAACTGGTGGTTCTGGACCTTTTGCCGGTGATCGACTTCCTTCCCAACTGTCCGACCCAGCAATTGCTGGATTTCACCAAGCGCGTCATCGACCTGTTCGCCCCGCGGCTGATCCTGGGTATCTCGGACGAACTTTCACAAACCGGTCAGATCAAGAAGGTCGAGGCAATCTCCAACCTCGTCGACAAGATCTGCGGACTGGCAACGTAGAGCCCAGCCCACCTATGACATGCCTGCGACCTTACGGTCGCCGCTCGCTTGCTCCGCCCTTCAATCCGAAATCCGAATTCCAAAACCCAAAATGTCCTACACAGATTCGCCGGTCGAAAAGTCGTAGCGCCAGGGCCAGTCGGCGGGGTTCCAGTCGAAGAGTTCTTCGGGCTTGAAGAAGAGGGCGATTTCCTCCTCGGCGGCCGCGGGCGAATCGCTCCCGTGGACCAGGTTAAATCGGTTACTCACCCCGAAGTCGCCGCGAATCGTCCCAGGGTCGGCGTCGGGGCCGAAGGTGGCGCCCAGCATCTTTCGGACCACGGCCACGGCCTCCTTCCCCTCCAGGACGAGGAAGACGAGCGGGCCGCTTGTCATGAAACGGATGAGCGGCTCGTAGAAGTCCTTACCCTTGTGTGCGGCGTAATGGCGCTCGGCGGTGGGCCGGTCGGTCGTCGCCATCTTCAGGGCGATGATCTTGAGGCCCTTCGCCTCGAAGCGAGCAAGGATGCGGCCGACGAGGCCGCGCTGAACGGCGTCGGGTTTCACGATGACGAGGGTGCGTTGCACGGCTGCCTCCTTGCTGAGCGCCGACGGGACGCGGTTGGCCCTCCGCCGCGGATCTTCAATCCGCTCCGGCGGGTCTTCGACAAGCCCACCGCCGGACCGGCGCGTCGCGCCTCACACGATGCCGTTGAACAATTTTGTCGAAAGATAGCGCTCGCCGCAACTCGGGATAATGGCGACGATAAGTTTATCCTCCATGTCGTCCCGCGCGGCGATCTTCGCAGCGGCGGCAAGCGCCGCGCCGCTCGAAATACCCACCAGCAGCCCCTCTTCGCGGGCGGCCCGGCGGGCCCAGTCCATGGCCTCCTCGTCCTCAACCGTCACGACCTCGTCAATCAGGCTTGTGTCAAGGATGGCCGGCACGAAACCGGCACCGATGCCCTGAATGGCATGGGGGCCGGGCTTGCCGCCGGAGAGGACGGGGCTTCCGGCCGGCTCGACGGCGACGGCCCGGAACTCCGGTTTCCGTTTCTTCAAGACGTCGGCGACACCCGTGATGGTCCCGCCCGTGCCGACACCCGCGACGAGAACGTCCGCCTGCCCATCGGTGTCCTTCCAAATTTCCTCGGCGGTGGTGCGGCGATGGACCTCGGGGTTGGCAGGGTTCTCAAACTGATTGGGCAGGAAAGCGTTTTTCGTTTCGGCAAGCAGTTCCCTGGCGCGTTCGATGGCGCCGGGCATGCCCTTCTCGGCGGGCGTCAGGACGAGTTCGGCGCCGAGGACCTTCAGGAGTTTCCTCCGCTCGATGCTCATGCTTTCGGGCATGGTCAGGATGAGGCGGTAGCCCTTGATGGCGCAGACGAAGGCCAGTGCGATGCCCGTGTTACCGCTCGTCGGTTCGATGATGGTGGTGTCGGGGGCGATGAGGCCGTCGCGCTCGCCGGCCTCAATCATCGAGACCCCGATGCGGTCTTTGACGCTGCTCAGGGGATTGAAATACTCCAACTTGGCATAGACGCGGGAGCGGGAGCGGATGATGCGATTGATTCGAACCAAGGGGGTCCGTCCGATGGTCCGCCCGCCGTTTTCAAAGAGGCCGTCCACGGTTTGCCTCCTCGCCTGACCTGGGTTGCTTTCGAGGGCCGCCTCCAATCAACGGGCGGCACACCACCAATCTCGACCCAGTCTAGGAACCATCTTGAAGCAAGTCAAGAAAACGGGCGCGGGTGGCCGATACGTATAGGGGCCATTACTTGCCGCTCGGGCGGAGGCCCTCTGTCAATCGGGCGCGCGGAAAGAGAAAGGACGCTGGAGATGTCACAGATGCTTGAATCGCTGAGCCGTCGCCTGTTCACGGACCGCCGGCTTCATCGCCGACGCCGCCACGAGTATGACACGGTGATTAAGGACTCGCAGGGGCAAATACTGTTCCGCGGCCGCGTGACGGACCTGAGCCGCGGCGGCGCGAAGATTTACGGCCTGCCCGTCGGCACGGGTGTGGAAGAGAAGCAGAAGGTTCAGGTCGGATTTCTTCTGCTGCCGGACGACCCGAAAGAGACGGCCCAGCGGGCGACGTTCCCGGCCTGGGTCTGCCGCATCGAAGAGGATAAAAAAGGGTTCACCGTGGCCGTCAAGTTCAAGGCACCCCTCAAGGGCTAGCGGCACGCTCCGGAACCCATGTCCGCGTCAGGGGGGCAGCCGCCCGAGGTCGGCCGCCCCTTTCGCATGCTTTGCCTCTCTCGCGTGCTTGATACTCCCGCAGGTCACGAGTAAAATAGGACCGGTAGGCCGACAGACGGGAGGCGCAGACGCCCCATGTGGAACTACTCGGAAAAAGTGCTGGACCACTTCCTGCACCCGAAGCACGCCGGGGAGATTGCGGACCCGGACCTCGACGCCACGGTCGGGAACATGACGTGCGGCGACGCGCTGCGGCTGATGGTTAAACTGGACGACCGGGGCCGCATCGCCGACGCCAAGTTTCAGACCTTCGGCTGCGCCAGCGCCATCGCCTCCAGCGACGCCCTCATTGAACTCATCAAGGGCAAAACCATCGAGGAGGCGGAGCGCCTCACGAACGACGACATCGCCGACTACCTCGGCGGCCTGCCGGAAGAGAAGATGCACTGCTCCGTGATGGGCATGGAGGCGCTTCAAAAGGCCATTGCGCGGTATCGCCAGCAGCCGTTTGAACTGGAGGACGAGGGCAAAATCATCTGCCGGTGCTTCGGCGTCACCGACCGGCTCATCGAAAAAGTCATCCGCGAACACAACCTGAAGACCGTCGAGGAAGTTACCCACTACACGAAGGCGGGGGGCGGGTGCCGAGGATGCCATCCGCAGATTGAGGCCATTATCGCCAAGGTCCACGGCGAAAAAGCCGCGGTCGCCGCCCAGGCGCCTCCAAAGGAAAAGCCCCTCACGAACATTCAGCGCATCCGCCTCGTCGAGGAGGTCATCGAGAACGAGATACGGCCGATGCTCAAGGCCGACGGAGGCGACATCGAACTGGTGGACGTGGACGGCAGGCGCGTGCAGGTGGCGTTCCGGGGCCGTTGCGCCTGGTGCCGCGTCAAAGACTTCACCCTCAAAGGCGCCGTCGAGGCCAAACTGCGGGAACTGGTGGACTCAGGGATCGTCGTCGAAGACGTCGGCGGGCGCCTGCCGCAGCCTTGAGCCTCAAGGGAAAGAGCGAATGAGCAAGATCATCTATCTGGACAACAACGCGACCACGGCCGTCGCCCCCGAAGTCTGCGAGGCCATGGAGCCGTTCCTCGGCGAGTACTACGGGAACCCGTCGAGCATCCATACGTTCGGCGGACAGGTGGCCCGCTACATCGAAGAGGCGCGGGAACAGGTCGCCGAACTGATCGGGGCGCATCCGACGGAGATTATTTTTACCTCGTGCGGCACGGAGAGTAATAACACGGCCATCCGAAGCGCGCTGGCCGTGAACCCGGAACGCCGCCACCTCATCACGACGCGCGTCGAGCACCCCGCCGTCCACAACCTGTGCAAAGCCCTGGCGCGGGAAGGGCGCGCGGAGGCGGGCTACCGGCTGACCGAACTGGAGGTCGATAGCCAGGGAATGCTTGCCATCGCCGACCTGGGGAACGCTCTCGACGACGACACAGCCCTCGTCTCCTGTATGTGGGCGAATAACGAGACGGGCGTCCTCTTTCCGATTGAAGACCTCGGCGCCCTGTGCCGCGCCCACGGCATCCTCTTTCACACCGACGCCGTCCAGGCCGTCGGCAAGGTGCCGATGAACCTGGCGGACCTGCCGGTGGACATGCTGAGCCTGTCGGGGCACAAGTTGCACGCGCCGAAGGGCATCGGGGCGCTTTACGTGCGGCGCGGCACGCGGTTCAGCCCATACCTGATCGGCGGCCACCAGGAGCGCAACCGGCGCGGCGGCACGGAGCCGGTGCCGCTCATCGTCGCCCTGGGCAAGGCAACAGAACTGGCCCGCAAGCGCCTCGACGAAGAGCAGACGCGGGTCCGGCTCCTGCGCGACCGGCTCGAAAAGGGGCTGCTAAAAAAGTGTCCGGGGGCACGCCTCAACGGCCATCCGGAGCAGCGCCTGCCCAATACGACGAACATCAGTTGCGAGTATGTCGAGGGGGAGGCCATCCTCCTGATGCTCGACCAGCACGGCATCTGCGCCTCGAGCGGGTCGGCCTGCACGACGGGAAGCCTGGAGCCCAGCCATGTCCTGCGGGCGATGGGCGTGCCGTTCACGGCGGCGCACGGCTCGGTCCGCTTCAGCCTGAGCGTATACAACACCGAGGAGGAAATCGACAAGGTGCTCGAAGTTCTGCCGCCCATCATTCGGCGGCTGCGTGAGATCTCGCCTTTCGGGCGGGAAGAAAAGGCGACGGCCAAACGCTGAGAAGAGCCGGAAAAGACCACGGCGGGACCGGTCCGGGGAACCTTTTTCCAGGGAGGAAGCACGCGAATGGCAAAAATGTTCTTCAATGAGATCGAGGCCGCCAAGATCGCCCAAAACATGGAAAGGCGGGGACTTGATTTCTACGAGCGCGCGGCGTCAAAGGCGTCCGACCCGGCCGTGCGCGACACCTTCCTCGGGCTCGCCGAGGACGAGAAAGGGCACCTGGCCTCTTTTCAGGAACTCGAGGAGACCCTCCAGGACCGCCGCCGCGAGGGCGCCGGCTATGCCGACGACCCCGAACTCGGTGCCTACATCGACCGTCTGCTCGACACGCAGGTGTTCGCCGAAGACGGTGCCGTCGCCCGCCTCGCCAAGCAGGCCCAAAGCGATTACGAGGCCTTGACCGTCGCCATGAAGACCGAACGAGACGCCATCCTTTTCTACCGGGAGATGCTCGATTTTGTGGATTCGAAGGCGGCCAACGAAACCTTCGGCCGAATCCTTGACGAAGAGCGCGAGCACCTTCGCATCCTCGGCGAGCGCAGCGACGACTGCGCAAGCAAGGGGGGCTGACGACAACGGGTTCAAACGTGCAGGGGCGCGGCGTGCCGCGCCCCTGCGCTTTTTCACCGCCGATAGCCTTTTTCTACACCAGGCCCCACTTCCTGCAGTTTTCGAGACTGACGCGCGCGGCCTCAAAGGGCTCAAGCGGCGCGCATTCATCCTGCTCGATGCAAATCCATTCCGTGCCGCCCGACTTGCACACCTCGATGATGGCCGGCCAGTCGAGAATGCCCTCCCCCACGGGGACCATCGGCCGGTCCTCGCCGGCGCCCATGTCCTTGAAGTGGACGATCTGGATGTGGCCCGCGAACCCCTTCAGGTACGCGACCGGGTCCGCGCCGCCGTACTGGACCCAGTAAGTATCGATCTCGGTCTGGACGACGTCGAGGTCCACGTTCTCGAAGAGGATGTCGTAACCGTACTTCCCGTCGAACGTCTGGAACTCGAACGCGTGGTTGTGGTAAGCGAGGCGGAGGCCTTCCCCTTTCAACCTTGCGCCGATCCGAGTCAGTATTTTGCCGAGCGTCCGCCAATCGTCGCCGCTCCGTCGCCGCTCCTCCGGCAGATACGGCACCACCACCCACTCGGTTCCGAGCGCCTTGACCTCATCCACAACCTTGTCGAACTCGTTCTCCATCCTCGCAAGGTCGATGTGCGTGCCGGCCGCCTTGAGGCCCAGATCGTCCATCACCTTCCGGATTGCTTCGGGCGGTTGGGGCAACCCGCCGACCTGGATGGCCGGATACCCGATCTCGGCGACCCGCTTCAGCGTGCCGGCAAAGTCCTCGGCCACCTCTTTGCGCAATGTGTACATCTGCAACGCGACGACGGGCTCGGGCATCTCGGGGCTCCTTTCTCCCAACCGGGGCTTTCCCCCAGTTTTAATGAAGGCGGGCGGCCATGCAAGCGAAAACAGACACCCGGCCCGCCCTTTCTCTTGCGTTCCTCACGGGGTTCTGCTAAGAATCACCGGCGCGCCGATTCAAGGAAGCGCCGGCAGGAAGGAGGTGCCCCATGGCAAAGGTCCTGGTCGTTTATTACTCCCGTTCGGGCTCGACAGGTCAGATGGCCGAGGAGGTCGCCGCCGGCGCCCGCGAGGTCAAGGGCGCCCGGGTGGAACTCAAGAAGGTGGCCGAGGTGGACCCGAAAGGGCTGTCCCGTTACGACGCCCTCATCATCGGCAGCCCGACCTACTACGGCCTCATGGCGGCCGAGATCAAGAAGATGTTCGACGAGAGCGTGGCCATCCACGGCCAACTCGAAGGCAAGGTCGGCGGGGCGTTCACCAGTGCCGCAAACCTCGCCGGCGGCAACGAGACGACCATCCTATCGATCCTGGAGGCGATGCTCGTCCACGGCATGATCGTCAAGGGCACCAGCCGGCGCGATCATTACGGCCCCGTGGCCATCGGAAAGCCGGACGAGCGGGCCGTCGAGCAAAGCCGCCTCCTCGGCCGCGAAGTGGCTGAACTGGCGGTCAAACTCCACGGATAGTGATGAAGTGACAAAGCCTGCGGCGGGCCTTGCCGAAAGTGAGGCCCTCTGGGGGTGAATCTGCGGTCGCCTTTCGCGCCGGAAAATCTTGCCGCATCCAGGCTGGGCGGATTCGACAGGAAATCGCTACATCATCGAACCGGTTGGGATGGTTTGATGCTCAGGAAGGCCGCCACGGTGTAGGGGGGGCGTGATCGGGAAAATTGGTTAAGGCCGACCTTCAGAAGTGCCGAACATACCTTTTGGAGACTTCGGGTGGGTGTCTCTTGCGGTGGGATGGCTCTTGCCTGACCCAAGGGGGTCGCAAATCGGAATTGACCTTCTGAAAGGAGACCGAAAATGCAACGCTCCGCACGGCGCCTCCCGCCATCGGGCCGAATCGTCCTTGCCCCGATAGGCTTTGTCCTTGCGACGGCCTGTCTTCTTGCCGCTTGCGGCTGCGCGGGCCAGACCGCACGCATGGACCTCGACAGCGAGGACGACGCCCTGCTGGGGGCCATGAGCAGCAAGGACTTCCGCAGCGCATGCTTCCAGATGGCCCAGTCTTTGATCCGCCTGCCGCAAATCCAAAGGGCATCCAGCCCGCCGACGGTCGCGTTTACGGAAGTGATTAATAACAGCGACGAACTGCTCGACACCGACGCGCTTCTATACAAGATCCGGACCGAACTCATCAAGAATTGTGGTGGCAAGATCACGTTCCTCGACCGCGACATCATCGACCAAATCCGGGCCGAGCGCCGCGACAAGGACCTGGGCAAGGTCACCGCCAGCAGCGATAGGCCGGTTTACGGCGCGGATTTCTTCCTGTCGGGCCGCGTCGAAAGCATCCGCCGGACGCGCGGCCGGCGCCAGACCCAATACATGCGCCTCTCGGTGCGCCTGACCGACACAGCCTCAAGCGCCATCATCTGGGAAGACGATTATGAGTTGAAAAAGTTGGTCGTGCGGGGCACGTACGATCGCTGATCCTCCGAAACCGTCAGGAGGGACCAGGGCATGAATCGCCGGCTGATTCTCGCAAGCGTTGTCGGCGTTGCGGCGCTCATTGCGGCGGCAGGCTGCGAGCCGAAGCGGGGCCGGCGCCCGGCGTGGACGAACCCGCTCGACCCGATGGAGGCCAATCTGCTCCAGGACCCCAACGACATCGACTATGCCTTGCAGCGGATGGAGTTCGGCCGGCAGGCGATTCGGCTCGGCTCCTATACGCGGGCGAAACCACGCCTGACGGAAGCCTTCGAGCAACTGGAGGTTGAACACGACGCAACGGCCGCCGCGCTTTCCTCCGAACGATTCAAGTACTACAAGGGCGAAACCTACGAAAGGGCCATGCTCTGCACCTATCTCGGCATAATCGAGTACCAGGCGGGCAACTACAACGACGCCCGAATCTTCCTTTCCAGGGCGCTCAGCCACGACCGCGGCGCCGTGGTGCACAAAAACACGCCGCCCGAAGTCGGAGAAGACTTCGGCCTGGCCTTCTACTGGATCGGCAAGACCTACGCCAAACTCGGTGACGCGGACAACGCCGGCGTCGCCTTCCGCAAAGCCACGACCGAAACGCCACGGAAGGAAAAGGACGCGGCCCGCGAACTGAAGGAGGACCGCAAAGAGGCTGCGGAGTATCAAAAGAAGCGGGCCGAGGGAGAACAGTGGGCCTACCAAACTTTTACGGACCCCGAGAAAGAAGACCTCTTCATCGAGGGTGTTGTCAATCTGGCGGAGGTTGGCGGCAATATCGACGAGGCGTCGAAAACGCTACCCGGCGCTTCGCCCGAATGTCCCGTCCTTCGCGCGGCCGAAAAGCCTGGGGAGTTTTTCGCCTCCGCGTATCAGGCGGATTGTAACCTTATCCTGACGATTGAACTCGGCCGGTGCCCGTTCAAGTACCTGGGCGGCATCGGCGGCGAGCGGACAGAATTCGGCCGACCGCGCAACCCTCATGCCATCCGCGTCTATGTTGACGGGCATGCCGCCGGTCCGGCGTTTGAAGCGCTCGACCTGTGGGACCAGACGGCCACGCAGGACCGTATCGACGAGAAGGACGCCGCACAAACCGGCAAGGCAATCTTCAAGGAAATCCTCAGCCACGCGCCTTATGCCGGTTCGCTGGCGGGCCATTGGGACGTCAGCGGGGATGCCCGCCACTGGATGTCGCTCCCCGGCAAGGTTTACCTCTTTGCCGCCAAGGCGACGCCCGGCCCCCACACCGTCCGGCTCGAGGTGTTTGACGTCGATGGTAACCGGCTGCCCCGCTGGACGAACACCTACTACGGGGTGGGTGTCCCGGAAAGAGGCGAGGCGTGCATACTCTTAAACCCGAGGTTCGACGGTGACAATCGGTTGCCGCCAGAGCAAGTTCAGAAGGCGATCAAAGGCGGCGTCAGTCCGGGCGCCGCGTACGCGTTTTGACGCCCGCGCCGCCCCGGATTTGCGGCGGCCGGACCAGGAATCGGAAAGGAGAAAAAATCCATGCTCCGCACCGCCATGGTCCTCAGTATAGGGCTCATGATTGGCTTGGCCGGCTGTGAGGCCCAGCCCAAACGCGTGGACGATCAAGGCAGGGTCCTTCTGGAGGGTTGGACCGTCAGCCAGTTCGTCAGGGTGGTCCGCCAACAGAGCGACCGCATCGAAGGCGGCCTCCTGCGCGTCCGAACCGACCTGAAGAACCGCAAGAAGGAAAATATCTGGGTGGACATCAAGGTCATCTGGAAAGACGCCGGCGGATTTGCCCTTTATGAAACGAACTGGGCGCCGCTGATGCTGCCGGCCCGGTATGTGACGACCCATGAGATCGCCAGTCTCCGGGCGGACGTGGCCGACTATGAGTTCCGGATGCGAGAGGCGCGCAAGGCCGAGGCGCGGTGAGGCGGCCGGCGGGATGGAGCGGAGACGCCGCACAGGGAACTGACTCATGCGATTCAAGCGACGCAATGGACAAGTGGGCGTCGGCCTCGTCGTGCTGGCGGTTTGCGCGGCCATGGCCGCGCTCGCAGGCTGCGGACCGGCCTACAAGCCGCTTCCCTATGTGCCGAAACCCGCGACAGCGCCGGAAATCCTCTGCTGCCATGACGGCGTGGGTCACGTCAAGGGCAACGAGCCCTGGATCCTCGGCGGCACCTGCTGCTGCACACCGACGCGCGAAAATTACAACCTCCACATCTCACAGGGAACGATTCCGCGTTCGATGAGTTACGAGGAGTATCTCGCCCTGTACAAGAAGCGGGGGATCGTAACGGACCTCGACCACAAGGGTTGCGGCAACCTTTGTTCCCACGGCCTGCACGTAATTCTTGGCGGCAAGTGCATGGCCACGCCGACGCCAAGCGCATGGATGTATGAATGTGTCACCTACGGACCGCACACCCCCATTATGGGGGCCGAAGCCGGCGCAGAAGGGGAATAATAGGCCCACGGGCAACCCACAACGCCGTCGCAGGCCCCAACGGACCCGCGACAAGGAAGGGGGTCATGATGAAACCGCGTTTCAATCCAATCTGGCGCAGTATCCTCGTTGGTGGACTGATGGCGCTGCTCACGGGGAGCGCGATGCTGGCGGCCCCGCGCCAATGTCTGTCGGACGATGAGATTCAGGTGGCCCCGCCTCCCCCGCCACCGGAAAAGGCGACGGAGCCGGCGCCGACGTTTGATTACAAGCACGAGATCAAGAAGGTCAAACGGGACCGAAAGGCCGTCGTCGCCCTCCTCAGGACGGGCGACGTGGTCGCATTGAAGGAGTATCTCCCCTTCGGTCGCGGCGTGGGCGTAAGCCAGACCACGGACGCCAAGATCAAGGGCCAGGCGGGCGACGAGACCGGGGACGTCGATCTGGACGTTGAAGCCAAGACCGACGCCGTCGTCAAGACCGGCCTCGAAGACGCGCCCGTCTTCATGCCGCCGCCGATTCGCCAGTTCCTGACGCGGGCGTTGCTCCAGACGCGCGAGTTCGTCGTCGTGGAACGCGAGCGAATCTTGGAGATTGCCCGCGAACTCGCCCTCGCAAAGACCCAGGCGGTCGACCCGAAGACCGCGCCTCGACCGGGCCACCTCATCGGCGTCCATTACATCATCGAGGGGGCATATTTCCCCGCAGGAGCGCTGCCCCGCGACGACCCGGCCCTTGCGCCCGTGCAGCGAGAGATTCGGAAGCGCCGCCTGGCCATCGATCCGACAACCGCCGCCGTTATGTACCTGACCGTTTACCGGGTGGAAACCGGGGAGATCAAGGCGGTGGCCTGCGGCGCAGACCTCCAGCCGCTGGTCGCCATCGAACGCGCCGTCGAGGACCTCCTCGACCAGATGCGAGACGTGGTCGAGCCGATCCGGGTGACCTCCGTGAACCCCCAGACGGGTATGGCGATTCTGGACATCGGCTCCGACAGCGGCGTCAAGCCGGGCGATGCCTTTCTGCTCGGGTCGGCGGCAGACGAGACCGGCGCCCTGAAAGCCCAGGCCGTCGAGGTCAAGCAACTGTTCTCGACCGTCAAAATCGCCGAGGGCGACGCGGAAACCTTACGCGAGGGGATGGAGGCCCGTCCCGAACCCGAAGAGGCGGAGACCACCCCTGTCGAGAAGAGCCCCGATTAGCCGGCGCCGACCCGAGAGAAGACCATTCTACTTTGCACGAGTGCGGCGTTTCCGCTTTGCCGCCGCAGCCTTCCCTCCGTCCCTGTCTTTTGGGGGCATCCTGCCAGGTTGGCAGCATCGTCGGGCGCGCCGGGGCGCATTTTGGCACTCCAAAGGGCGAAACGCAAAGGCCCCACGGTCCCAAAGGCTTAAGACCCCCGGCCCCCAAACTGTCCTAACCCCTTTTGGAACAAAGGATTAGAGCAAAAACGCCTCACGCCTCCCTGCGCTGGCGCTATTGGCACACCGGTTGCACAAAGCCAAACGGAGAGTGTATATTTCGAGCGAGCGATGGTAGCCCAATCTGCTCATTTAGAGCCGCACGAGGCGTCGGTCCTGATTACCGACGACAACGACGGCTGGCGCCTTGCCGTGGACGAACTCCTCCGCCGCGCGGGTTTCCGCACCCTTCAAGCGGCATGCGGCGAGGAGGCGATCGAGATCGTCCAGTCCGAGCCCGTGGACGTCGCCCTGATTGATTTCCACATGCCGCGCCTCAACGGTCTTGAGACGCTGCGGCGAATCCGGCGATACGCCCGATCTCTGCCGGCCGCACTGATGACGGCCCACCCGTCGGAAGTGCCCCCGGCGGAGGTCCGGTCGCTCGAGATCCGATTTGTCTTGACCAAACCGGCCGACGGCCGGTGTATTGTCACCGTCGTCACACAACTGGTCCGGCACACGTGGGGCTAGCGGCGGGCCTGAAAAGGCCCACGGCCGGGGCGGGCCGGACGGGGAAACCAAATTCAACGGGAAAGGAGCCGGCAGTGAAACTGACACCCATCGGCGACAAGATAGTCGTGAAGCGCCTCGAAGCCGAGGCCAAGACAAAAGGCGGCATCGTGCTGCCCGACAGCGCCCAGGAGAAGCCGAAACGCGGGAAAGTGGTCGCGGTCGGCGAAGGCAAAAGGCTCGACAGCGGCGAAATCGACAAACCTTCCGTCAAAAAAGGCGACGAGGTCATCTTCTCCAGTTTCGCCGGGACCGAAATCACCATCGACCGCGAGGAATTCCTCATCATGAGCCAGAGCGACATCCTCGCCGTCATCAAAAAGTAACGTCGTCGGCCCCGATGTACATCGGGGTCGGCCGCCGGGCGGGCTGCACCGGCCGAAAAATAAACGAACCAGCGAAAAGGAGAACTTACCGTGCCAGCGAAAAAGATTCTCTTTGACACCGAAGCACGTGAGGCGATTCGACGCGGCGTCGCGGCCCTGGCCAGGGCCGTCCGCGTCACGCTCGGCCCCAGCGGACGCAACGTCATCCTGGAAAAAAGTTTCGGCGGCCCGACCGTCACAAAAGACGGCGTGACGGTCGCCAAGGAAATCGAACTCGAAGACCCTCAGGAGAACATGGGCGCCCAGATGGTCCGCGAGGTCGCTTCTAAAACCAGCGACGTCGCCGGCGATGGAACCACGACCGCCACCATCCTGGCCGAGGCCATTTTCACTGAAGGCCTGAAGAACGTCACGGCCGGGGCGACGGCCATGGAACTGAAGCGCGGAATCGACGCCGCCGTGGCCGCCGTGGTCACCGAACTTCAGAAAACGGCCAAGCCCGTCACAAGCAGCAAAGAGGTCGCCCAGGTCGGCACCTGCGCCGCCAACCAGGACGCCGAAACGGGCCAGATGATCGCCGACGCGATGGAGAAGGTCGGCAAGGACGGCGTCATCACCGTCGAGGAAGGCAAGAGCCTGGAGACCACCGTCGAAGAGGTCGAGGGCATGCAGTTCGACAAGGGATACATCTCGCCCCACTTCGTCACCGACTTTGAGTCGATGACGTGCGAACTGGAGAAGCCTTACATCCTGATCCACGAGAAGAAGATTTCGAGCGCGAAAGACCTGCTGCCGCTTCTTGAAAAAATCGCCCAGTCCGGTCGGCCGCTGCTCATCATCGCCGAGGACACCGAGGGCGACGCCCTGGCCACGCTGGTCGTCAACCGCCTGCGCGGGACGCTCCAGTGCTGCGCCGTCAAGGCCCCCGGCTTCGGCGACCGCCGCAAAGCCATGATGGAAGATATCGCCGTCCTGACGGGCGGCACGGCCATCCTCGACGAACTCGGCGTCAAACTCGAGAACGTCGAAATCCGGCGCCTCGGCCAGGCCAAGAAAGTCACCGTCGAGAAGGAGGCCACGACCATCATCGAAGGCGCAGGCTCGACCGAAGCCATCAAAGGCCGCCTGAAAGCCCTCCGCACCCAGATTGAGGAAACGACGAGCGACTACGACCGCGAAAAACTCGAAGAGCGCCTGGCAAAACTCTCGGGCGGCGTGGCCCAGATTAACGTCGGCGGCGCCACCGAGACGGCCGTCAAGGAAAAGAAGGCCCTCGTGGAAGATGCGCTCCATGCCTGCCGCGCAGCCGTCGAGGAAGGTGTCCTGCCGGGCGGCGGCGTGGCCATCCTCCGGGCCCGCAAGGCCATCGACCGCCTACGGCTCAAGGGCGACCAGAAAATCGGCGCCGACATCGTCCGCCGGGCGCTCGAGGCGCCCATCAAGCAGATCGCCGAGAACGCAGGACGCGACGGTTCCATCGTCGCCCAGCGCGTCGAGGAGAACGAGAGCCCGACCTTCGGCTTCAACGCCCTGACGCACAAGTTCGAGGACCTCGTCAAGTCCGGCGTCAT
>DATLBA010000084.1:0-13133 GCA_035527275.1 Phycisphaerae bacterium | reverse complement strand
GCCGGCTGATTACCTTTAGCCCGCTACCCCGTCACTTCCTCCACAACCTCCGGGCGGATCAGGGCGCGCAGTTTGTTCAAGGCCCGGATTTCGATCTGGCGGATTCGTTCCTTCGTCACGCCGAAATGTCTGCCGACCTCTTCGAGGGTCTGCGGGCCGGGCATGTCGCCGAGTCCGAATCGGCGCATCACGATCTCCCGCTCACGCGGCCCCAACCTGTCGAGGACGTGCTCGATGGACTGGCGGACGGTGACATCGGATTCTCGATAAGGCTCCTCGCCTTCGAACCGGAGGTCCTCGCTCACTTCGAGGAGTTCGTCGCGGCCGGTCTGGAAACGTTCGCGGCGTCGGCCGGCCTTCGGCACACTCCGGGCGAAGTTCTTCATAATCGCCCACGAGGCATACGTTGAAAACTTGAAGCCCCGCGTGTAATCGAATTTTTCCGCCGCCCGAATCAGGCTCATGTTGCCGTCCGAAATCAACTCGAACAGGTTGCTCTGCGGCCCGACGTGCCGCTTCGCAATATTCACCACCAGCCGCAGGTTCGCCCGGACGATTCGGTTCTTCGCCCGGTTGGCCTCGTCCAGCAGCCGCTCAATCTCCTCGATTTCCGAAGCCTTCGGCGACCTGCTCTTGTGGAGACGCTCCCGCCGCCCGGCGGCCTTGTACTTCAAGTAATTGTAGCGGCGGAACAGCGTCCGCTCCTCGTCCCGCGAGAGGAGCGGAGTCCGATACAGGCTCTTCAGGTAAATCGGGAGTCCCTTCGGCGGTGTGGTCCGGCGCCCCTTGCCGCTCGTCCGGTCCCTTTCGTCCGCTTCCTCCGCCCCTTCGTCTTTCAGGATCAGTTCGTCCGCGTCCGGCCGTTCGAACTCCGGGCTGGGCATGTAATCAATCGGCCCCTCGAGGATTCCGCGGGCGTGCTCTTCGGTGATAATCCGATAGATGCTGGAACGCGTGCGGCAAAAGCGTCTCGCCAGCGCGTGGGCGCCGACCCCCCGCATGTACGCACGGCGAATCAGGCGGCGGTCGTGGGCCCGAAGCGGCTCCGTCGCATCCGGAAAGAGTTTCCCGTCCGGATGCTCGCGGTCGTACTCCTTAATCGTCTGGCGAATCGTCTCGACCGACCGCCCGAGTTCGCGTGCGATCCGCTTCGACGTCTCAAACAGGCAGCAGCGGCAGACCAGGCTCAGCCGCCGCGCCCGCTGAACGATCTCGCGCCGCTCCTGGGGCGTGAGCCGGCTGAACCGCGCCCCGGCCTGCACCTGGTCCCGGTGCCGCGCCGCAAACCGGTCGAGGCTCGACCGCAGGAAACCCACCCGCATGCGGCCATCCGGCCAGAGGAACTTCCGCGAGACCAGGGCCCGCTTCCGCCACCGCTGGATCGTTTTCTCGGACACGTCGAAATGCTTCGCCGCCCCGCCGATGGAAAGCACCGGCTCGCCCACCTCTGAAACCGGCAGCCGCAACGTCGCCGACACCCGCTCCACCAGGCGGACGAGGTCGGCCCGAACGCTCTTGCCCGGGAACCCGACAAGGTCCTTTCCTCGCGGCCGATAGCCCGTGATTTGATAGCAAATAAACTCGTACGGGTAGGCTCGGTCGGACTCAACCAAACAAGCCAACCGCTCCGCACGGTTAATCTGCTCCAGGCGCACGTTGGCCGGCGAGAAGGCCAACTGTTTGGCCAGGTCCGCGATCTGGGCGTGATTGAACGTGGCCATCGTCCACCTCGGACCGCATCTCACCATCCCTATGTGGATAATACACTACTTGTTTCGGCGAGTCAAGCGAAATCTCGCCGCGCCTCACATCCCAGGTGTCCTCACCGATGCCCTCTTGCATACCGGTCATCTGGGGCGGGACAAAGCCTTTTCCCGCTAACTTTTGGTAAGTCGGCAAATCGTGGGCCGAAAATAAGCGGTTTGGACCCCTTGGGGCTATCTGAAGTAGCGGTCCCTTGCAGAACACGGCTGGAATCTTGACGCAACGTCCTGCGCCAAGGCCCTTTACAGCCAACTGCCACGGAGGACACTCAGGCGGGAAAAGGAGGGTTAAATGCCCACATCCAGGTGGCGGCTGAGAATGCTGACGGCCCGCTGCATGCTGCTCGGACGCGTGACGGGCTCTTTAGCCAGGCACTTCATCACCAGGTTGGCCACCTCTTCGGCCAGCCCCGGAACCAGGCGCCCCACCGGCACTGGAGTGATGTTGAGGATCTTGTTCAGGGTTTGGTGGTGCTCCGGGCTCTCGAAGGGCCACTGGCCCGTCAAAAGTTCATAGGCCACCACCCCCCAGGCGAAGATATCCGCCCGATGGTCGCAAGGCTCGCGTTTCAGCACTTCCGGCGCCAGGATTTCGGGGGTGCCCATGCGGCTGCGGTGCCTCGGCCGATTCAGCAAGGGCGTGGTCAGGCCGAAATCAATCACCTTCACCCGATTGTCGTTCGTGACAAAAATATTCTTCTGGCAGAAGTCATTGTGAACAAACCGCCTATCGTGGACATGCGCGAGACCTGCTGCCGTCTGGTGCAGAGTGGTCATGCGATGCCCCGCCAGACGCTTGCTTTCGCCGGCCATCAGGCTGGCCAGCGTCACTCCTTCCAGGTACTCCAGGACAATATACGGGATGCCGGCCAGGTCTCCGTGCCCGAGGCATTTTACGACGTTCGGATGGTCAAAGGCTGCCGTAATCTGACCTTCCGTGAAGTCGCGGTAAAGGGCTTCGAGTTTGGCGACCGCTTTGCGAGCCCCAGGCTTGAGAATTTTGATGGCAACGATCTGGCCGGTTTCCTGGCAGTGGGCCTTGAAGATGGTGGACATGCTCCCCTGGCGAATTACGCCAAGGGCCGAGTAGCCGGGCAACTCAGCCAGATGGCCGCCACCCACTCTGCGCAGCAGTTTCCTAAACACCCCGCGCTCCAGACCTGCCAGATTTTTGAATAAGGGCTATAATGAAATAACGCCATAAGGATTATAAGGCGCCGGGAGGAGCCGCGCCAAGAACAATCCGGCCAAAAACCGCCTGAAAATCTTCCGCCTCGCCGACGGAATCGCTCGGTAAGCCTTCGGGGCAGACACCGCAAACCAGCCGCCGGCGGGGTTTGGGAGAGATAAAATGACATGTAGGCCGGAACCGGAACCCGAGCGCCGCAGCCTCCGCCCTCTTCTTACTTCGAGCCGTAGTCGATCAGCGAGGCGATTTCGCTCCGCAGGTCACGCCGGTGCACAATCCGGTCCACGAAGCCGTGTTCCAGCATGAACTCGGCGGTCTGGAACCCCTCGGGAAGTTCCTGCCGGATGGTCTGGTAGATGACGCGCGGCCCGGTAAAGCCGATCATGGCGCCGGGCTCTGCGACGATAATGTCGCCGAGGGAGGCGAAACTGGCGGCCACTCCCGCCATCGTCGGGTTCGTCATGACGCTGATGTAAAGGCCGCCCGCCTCGTCGAACCGCGCCAGGGCCGCGCTCGTCTTGGCCATCTGGGCCAGGCTCAGCACGCTTTCCTGCATCCGCGCGCCGCCCGAGGCGCTGCAAATGACCAGAGGGACACCAAGTTCCGTCGCCTTTTCGATGGCGCCCGTGATTTTTTCGCCGACGACCGACCCCATCGACCCCATGATGAAGTTGGGGTCGAGCGCTCCCATCACGACGGGCCGCCCCCTGACATAGGCCCGGCCCACAATGGCCGCATCATACAGGTTCGTCCGCCGCTGGGCCTCCGTCAGGCGCTCCACGTAACTCTTGCGGTCAACAAACTCCAGCGGGTCCGGAGACATCAGATTGGAAAAATACTCCTCGAAACTATCTTCATCGGCAAGGAGCGCGATCCGCCGGCGGGCGCCGATTCTGAAATGATAGTCACACTCCGGACAGACATGGAGGTTCTCTTCAACCCGTTTCCGATAGACCATCTCCGCGCAGCCGGGGCACCGCAGCCACAGGCCTTCCGGGATGTCCTTCTTCTTGGATCGCCCGTTGATGGCCATTCGACGCCTCACCCGCCTGCCTGGCCCGGCGTGCGGTCGCTCAAGGCCGCCGCGGCTGCCTGCCGCAGGTCCGAAATCGCCCGCGCATAATCACCGTCCGGGGCACGAAAGACGGCCGTCCCCGACACAATCGTGTCCGCCCCCGCTTTCGCCGCCTCGGCAGCCGTCTCGGTGTTAATGCCGCCGTCCACTTCCAGCCGCTGCTCGGGGCGAAGCCATCCCTTCACAGACCGAATCTTCGGCAGCACGTCCGCGATGAATGTCTGGCCGCCGAACCCCGCGAAAACCGTCATCATCAGGACCATCCCGACGTGAGGAATCGCCGGGCGAAGCAGTTCCGCCGCCGCGTCCGGGTTGATTGTGACACTCGGCTCGCATCCCAGTTCGCGGATGCGGCCCGCCAGGGCCTCAGGGTCCCGCACCACCTCCGCGTGAAAGGTCAGGTTGTCGGCGCCCGCCTCCGCAAACGCCTGGATGTAGCGGGCAGGCTCGGCAATCATCAGATGAACGTCAAGAAAGAGGTCCGTCACCGCCCGAATCTTCTCCACGACCACCGGTCCGACGGTCAGGTTCGGTACGAAGTGGCCGTCCATGACGTCCACGTGCAGGAGGTCCGCCCCAGCCTCCTCGACCCGCGCAATCTCGTCGGCCAGGTGCGCGAAATCCGCCGCGAGGATGCTCGGCGCAATGGCCGGGCGCGGTAACTGGGCCAGCGAACGTTTCAATTCCACGTCCCCTTTTTCAGGCATCGTCAATCACTTCAATCGTCGCAAACGGCTTGCCTTCGAGGAACTCCAGGCTCGCCCCGCCGCCTGTCGAGATATGCGTCATCTCTTCGGGCAAGCCGAATCGTTCAACAGCCGCCGCCGTATCGCCGCCCCCCACGATGGCCGTGCCGACCTCGTCAACCTCCGCCATCGCCTGGCAAATCGCCTTGGTGCCCTCTGCAAACGGCGCCATTTCAAAAATGCCCATCGGCCCGTTCCAGACGACCGTCTTGGCGTCCGCGAGTTTTTCTCGGTACAGTTGAATCGTTTCGGGGCCGATGTCCACGCCCGTCCAGCCGTCCTCAATATCGGGGCTCTGGACGTCCGTGTCGGCGTCGGCCGCGACCTCGTTCGCCACCAGGTGATCCTCCGGGAACAGGACCTCGGCCTTGCCGGACGCAATCTTTTCCAGGAGGCCTTTGGCCAGCGCGATGACATCCGTCTCGGTCCCATCCTTTTCCTTTTTCGTGCGTTCGACCTTACTGTTGCCTACCTTCTGGCCCCGCGCCGCCATGAACACGTAGGCCATCGCCCCGCCAATCAGGAGCCGGTCCACCTTTCCCAGCAGGTTCTCGATGACGGTGATCTTGTCGGACACCTTGACCCCGCCCAAGATGGCCACGAACGGCCGCTCGGGGTTCTCGAGCGCCTCGCCCAGGAACTTCAGTTCCTTCGCCATCAGCAAGCCGATCGCCCTCGTTCCCGGCGGCATCAGGCTCGGCACGCCGTAGGTGCTGGCGTGCTTGCGGTGGGCCGTGCCGAAGGCGTCATTGACGTAAAGGTCCGCCAGGCTCCGAAGCGAGCCGGCGAACTTCGAATCGTTCTTTTCCTCACCCTTGTGGAACCGCAGGTTCTCCAGGACCAACACCTCGCCTTCGGCCAGACCGGCCACCGCTTTTTTGACCCCAGGGCCGATGCAATCGGGCGCGAAAGCAACCTCCCGCTTGAGCAGGTGCGCGAGGCGGTCCGCCGCCGGTTTCAGACTCAGTTCCTTTTTCCGCTCGCCCTTAGGGCGACCCAGATGGCTCATCAGAATGAGCCGCGCGCCGTCGTCCAGCGCACACTTAATCGTCGGCAGCGCCATGCGGATGCGCCGATCGTCCGCGATATTTCCGTCCTCGTCGAGCGGCACGTTGAAGTCCACGCGCACCAGGACGCGCTTGCCCTTCATCGGCAGCACGTCGAGCGTTTTCTTCGGCATGGGGAACTCTCCTTCGCCTTAAGAGCGTCGGGGGCGAGCCGTCCGACCCGCCCGCCTATTCTCTCTCGCAGCAAGAAACTTAAGAGGCCTGCTCAACAATGGCACGCAGTACATCACCGGCCTTTACAAGCCTCCCTCCCCAGTCTTTCAGCCACTCCGAAAAGGTCGCCTTGCCTGGCAGGCAGGCCATGCGGTTCAAAGTTAACACAATCAGGGTTACAGAAGTGCAACCGTCGGGCCATGACCTGCACGGCCTGGGGGTTGTTGTCGATGAGGATAAAGTCTCGGCCGTTGCGCGCGGCCGCTTCGCCCAGGGTGCCGCTGCCGGCAAAAAAGTCCAGAAGCAAGTCGCCCGGCTTCGAGTGGACCTTCACGATTCGCTCAATTACACCCAGCGGCTTCTGCGTGACGTATCCCGTCTTCTCTTTTCCATTAGTGGCAACAATTGTATGCCACCAGACGTCGGTAGGCGTTTTGCCCCGGGCCGCCTTCTCTTTCCCGACAAGGCCGGGCGCCATGTAGGGGATGCGGTCGATTTCATCGTAGTTGAACGTGTAGCGCTCGGGGTCCTTCGCATACCACAGGATGTTGTCATGCTTGGCCGACCACCTCTTTTTCGACCGGGCGCCGTAGTCGTAGGCCCAGATGATCTCATTCATGAACGATTCGCGGCCAAAAATGCCGTCCAGCAGAACCTTGCAATAATGAACCTCGCGGCAATCGATGTGAAAGAACAGCGACCCGTCGTCAGCCAACACCCGGCGCGCCTCAACAAGTCTTGGCTCGATAAACGCCGGAAAGTCATCAAAACGGTCGCTGTAAGCAGACGTTCCCACTTCGATGGTCTTATAGCGTCTATCCTGAAATCCGGTTCGGTCGCCCCTCTCGTCTTTGACGGCCTTGATGCGCGTGCGCGCCTGGACCTTGCCCGTGTTGAAAGGCGGATCAATGTAAATCAGGCTCACCGAGCCGTCGGGGATGGTGGGCAAGACATCCATATTGTCCGCGAAAATGATCTTGGGCATGGGATAACCCGGCTCCTCTCGCGGCCTCCACCCGACCAAAATGAAACAGGAAGCGCCGGGGAAAGGTTGCTGACCCGCCCCCGCTTTCCTCGCTCCCGCGGCCTCAAAGGGCCGCAATCTTGGCGGCCAGGTCGATCATCCGGTTCGAGAAACCCCACTCGTTATCATACCAACTCGTGACCTTCGCGAGGTTGCCTATCGTCATCGTCTGGTTCGAGTCGAACAGGCTCGACAGGTCCTGCCCGATGACGTCGCTCGAGACGATCGGGTCGTCCGTGTAGCCGAGGATGCCTTTCAGTTCGCCTTCGGCGGCCTTTTTCATCGCCGCGTTAATCTCCTTGACGGAGGCCTCTTTCTCGAGTTCCACCGTCAAATCCACGATTGAGCCGACCGGCGTCGGCACGCGCAGGGCAAAGCCGTCCAGTTTGCCGTCCAACTCCGGCAGCACCTTGCCGACCGCCTTGGCCGCGCCCGTCGTCGTCGGAATGATGTTCAGCGCCGCCGCGCGCGCCCGGTGCGGGTCCTCGTGGATCATGTCCAGGATCCGCTGGTCGTTTGTGTAGGCGTGAACGGTCGTCATCAGGCCGCGCTTAATCCCGAACGTCTCGTCGAGAACCTTGGCGACCGGCGCCAGGCAGTTCGTCGTGCACGAGGCGTTGGAGACGATCTTGTGCTCCGGCTTCAGGTCGTCGTCGTTGACGCCGATGACGACGAGGGCGTCGATCTCGCCCTTCGGCGGGGCGCTCAGGATGACCTTCTTGGCGCCGGCGTCGATGTGCTTCTGGCAGCCCGCCCGGTCGCGGAAGACGCCCGTGCACTCGAAGACGACGTCGGTCCTCTTCTCGCCCCATTTCAGATTGGCCGGGTCCTTCTCGGCCGTCACGGGAATCTTCGCGCCGTCCACCACCAGGGCGCTCCCGTCGACCTTCACCTCGCCGTCGAACCGGCCATAGACGGTGTCATACTTCAAGAGGTAAGCCAGCGTCTCGGCGTCCGACAGGTCGTTGATGCCGACGACGTTGAACTTTTCTCTGGCGTTCTTCCACAGGGCGCGGAAGACGAGCCGCCCGATCCGTCCAAATCCGTTAATCCCGACGTTGACCGCCATTCAAGTCTCTCCTTCTCTTATCCGGGAACCTTGCCATTTTGAACACCCGCGCCGGCCTTGCGCCACACCGGCAACGGGTTACCAGCCGAGGGGCATCTCTTATAGATGCCGCCCAAAGGGGTGTCAAGGCCATTCTCCATGGTATGCGGCGGCAGGGCTCGCAGGCGGCCTCGGACCGGCGATCTCATACAGCGTCCCACAGGAGCCGCTCACGGGGAGGGCCCGATCGGCCCCGGCTGCCGAGGGTGTCGTGCGTCTGAGTCAGTTGGCACCGCTCATCCGCCAGGTCGGGGTTCTTACAGCCGCAGACCCTGAGGGTCATCCCGCACGCCTCGGCGAGGGCCCGCAGTCGATCATACGCCGCGCTGCGCACTGCAAGCGGAAGGGCCGCAACCCGACCGGCGCCCCCGCGCAGTCGAACACGCGCTGGATGGCGGTACGGCGCGAGAATCCGTTCCAGCAGCTCGCGGTCCACGACATGGCGCTTCAGGCCGGCGGTGATGGCAGGCCGGAGAAAGAGGTAACTGGCGGCCACGTCGGTCACGCCGCGCTCGCGGCACGCGGCCATGAGGGCCGCTAGACCTGAGTCGCCGTCCGTCACACCGTAAATCAGGGGATCGGCCCGAACCGCGACCGAGACGCCAGCATCTGTGAGGCGCGAGATGTTGAGGAGCCGCTCGCCGACGGGCGCCGCGCCGGGCTCAAGCGCTGCACGGAGCGAGTCATCGAGCGTCGTGACGCCGACCTGAGCCGAGACGCGGCCTGGGTGGCGGCTGAAGAGGCCAAGGAAGCGGCCGGGGACGGCCCCCTTGGTGACGAACTCGACGCCGACGCCGGCCTCGAACAATACGCGCATCGTGCGATAGGTTTCCTCGAGCACCGCCTCAACGGGTTGGAAGGCATCGCAAGAGGGGCAGAAATACGCGGCGGTTGGCTTCCGGCGCTTGCGTGCGAGCTCCCTTTCGACCCGCGCCGCCGGGTCGCGATAGACAAGAACCGTGCCTTCGCCCGGATACTGCGAGTAACCTCGCGTGTAGCAGTAAACGCACCCATGCACGCAGCCGCAGGAGACGTTGACCGTCGGAACGCTCGACAGGCACGCCAGCGCCGAGGGGGTCAGCACGCGCCCTCGTCGCTCGGTGAACCGGACCGTCACCATATCCGCCTCCCTGGCAGACACGAAGCCAGACACCGGTTGGCCACGCACAGCAGATAGGCCGAGTGCATGCGCCTGGGGTCGGTTGCGTCCGAGGCCGCCAAGCAGTCAAGGCCATGCGTGTCGAGGTGCGCTTTCAGGAGTTGCGGTGTAAGGTCCACGTCTTCGATGATGGCCAGTTCGGCGACCGTGCAAAGCTGCTCGAGCAGGCTCGACCCGTCGGCCAGCACGAGCGACCCAGGGTCAAAGCGGCGCAGCGGGAAGAACACCGCGTCCCCGGGGACAACGGCCGGGCCCTCTGGACTGGCCAGGGAGTGGAGTGCCTCGAAGTAGTCGGTGAGCGACAGCTGCCGCATGCTGCGGCCGCCGCGAACCTCTACCTGGCCGTTCGAAACACGGAGATGTGACGGCCGCACCGCCGATGGACACAAACACTCGGTGGGCCGCCATGGTGCATGAACCGCGTGAAACACGTCGGTTCTACTTCCTCCCAGCGCGCCCCTCTCACGCGCATCAGTCGACCACTCAACCGTGAAGGTACTCAGGTTATTCAGCAGCCGGCACAGGAGCGCGACATGCCACGTGGGGGACGCCGACCGCCGCGCCTCCTGCAAAACCCAAGGCTTGTAGTCGGCCTGTATGTACTCGGCGACCGACATGGCGTTCCGAAGCCACCGATTTCTCGCGTGGCGTGCGGGGTCTCGGAGACTCAGGTCGATAAACGACCAGGCGAAGGCGCGACCGCCCAGCACGTTCCGGTGCGCTCTCAACAAACGCTTGCATATCTGACTGACAAGGATGCCCGTACCACCTCCGATGTCCGCCAGTGCGATCTCGCCCTCCGCCGCCTGGGGCTGTCGCTCGGCCCGTCTCGCAAGAAAGGGCGCGATGGCCCGGTCCGCGATCAGCCTAGCCCGCCTGCCGCTCCAGGGGTCAGGCTTCGACCGCAGCGCCTCCGTCAAGCACTCAATGCGTTCGAAGGAAGCAGGTCTGGCCGCCAAGGCAACAACTGGGTAAACGAGGAGTGCCATGCCCACCCGCCCATCTAGGGCCACTTGTCGGTAGTGGTAGAACCGCCCCGGCGGTGCCGCAACGGCCGAAGCCGTTGGCGGTAAGCAGACCAACGGGAGGAACTTGGGGTCGCTCATGGCACGCGGCCACCGGAGTCGGGCAAGCAGGTAGACTGGGTGGCGTATGTTGAGTACGCCGGCCGCTTCAGGTATCTCACCCCCATATCGCCGGACACCGAAAGTCTCAAGACCAGCCAGCGCCTGGAGAAAGGGCGGACCGACCTCTCCGAGATCACGGCGCAGCGCCAAACGAAGCAACCTGAAGTAGCAGTAACAATACCGCGCTGCCTCCGGGAGTTTGAATCCCGAAGCAAGGTACGCTTCGCGCGCCTTTTGGAGCTCCGCAAGTTGCTGGCAGCCCACACGACCGATCTTGGCCACATGCGGATGCCAATAGGCATCCCAGTCGACAGGCTGCACATCCACGTAACCACCACGGTCAGCAACAATCTCGGCGATGATGGCGGGGGAACGCGCGACTTCGAGAAGGCGCGAGCGGTTGACGGCCTGCCGGAATCCCGAAGCACGGCTCAGCACGCCGTGAGAGCTCATACAGACTTCCCCATCAAGGCTGGGTCCCCTAATACCTAACACACACCTAACACGTGACCGCGAGGGTGTCAAGTCGAATTCAGGTCGGCGACGTGGCAGGCGGCCGCGGAAGAACGCAGCCCCGAGAGGGATGCCTCGGGGTCGTTAACCCAAGCAACCCGGTTCCAAAGAGGGTTGCATTCGGTCATGGCTCCCCGGAAAACAGGCCAACATCAACAGGTGAACATAACCCGCAGCCGACGTCCTGTCTAGCGTCTTCTCCGGCGCGCCAGTTCTCGGGCGGCGTCGCGCTCGTAGTCGCGCCGCTTAATGGCCTCGCGCTTGTCGAACTCGCGCTTGCCGCGCGCAAGCGCCAACTCGACCTTCGCCCACCCGCGTTTGAAATACACCGTCACAGGGACGAGGGTCATTCCCTTTGCGACCGCGCGGCCGAGGAACCGTGTGATCTCGCGCTTCTTGAGCAGAAGTTTCCTCGCCCGCCGCGGGTCGTGGCCGAACTGGCCCGCTTCCGTGTATGGCCCGATGTGCATATTATAGAGCCGCGCCTCGCCGTCCTCGATGCGGGCGAACGCTTCGTCAATGTTGCACTTGCCCTCGCGAAGGGCCTTCACTTCCGACCCCTCGAGCGCCAGGCCCGCCTCGATTGTCTCGCCGAGGTGATAATTGTATCGGGCCTTCTTGTTTCGGATGCGAGGGCTTTTCGCGGGCATGGCGGCATTATAGCACGAGCGCGGCGGCGTCGCCACCCACCCCGAAAAAGGGGCCGGACACCCTTTTTTTGCAGGAATCCGCCGGTCGTCCGTCCCGCCTCAAGCCGCAATTCGGGCCCTGCGGCTTGACAAGGGGCGGTTTTTGAGTTATATTTAGACGGTCGAAGGCCGGTAAGGGGGCCGGCGGGAGACCATCTGGAAAAACGGCTATCTCAGGCCGGGGGAGAAAATTTTGGTGAAACGCCAAACCTTCCACATCGGCTGTCTTCTCCTGATGGTCACCTTGGTATCCCTGGCGGCGTCCGGGTCGGCCTTCGGCCTCGTCGTCGGCCAGGAAACCGCCCCTTCCGGCGACTGGGACGTGGACTGGAGTTACGTGTACAATTGGAACTCCTCCTCGGCCGTCGCCGTGGACCCCTACTGGATGCTGACCGCCCGGCACGTCGGCGGCACGGTGGGCCAGACCATCACAATCGGCAGCGAAACCTACACCCTTCAGGAGATCGTTTACGCCCCGATCGACAGCGGCGAGACTTATCCGGTGGACCTCGCCCTTTTGCGGTTCGACAAGAGCCTGCCCGGCTACTACGACCTCTACGGCGGCACGTTCCCGACGCCCCCGCCGCCGACCGTAGACAAGAAAGAGGTTGTCCTCGTCGGCTACGGCGTCACGGGCACCGATTACGTGACCCACTACACCATGGGTAGCGGGAGCGGCACCGAGCGCTGGGGCACGAACGAGGTGGATGACGTCGTCCGCGCAATAGTAGCCACCTATTCCTCCATCTGCATCCAGACAAACTATAACAGTGCCGACATGACCTACGAGGTCGGGTACGGAAGCGGCGACTCGGGCGGCGGCACGTTCGTCGAGGACGGGGGGACCTGGAAACTCGCCGGAATCAATGCTTACGCAGGCACCGACGGCACCGCGGGGCACTATGACAAGAGTTTTGCCGTCTCGGTTCCCGAATACCGCGACTGGGTCCTGGAGACGGTCCCCGAGCCGGCGACGCTGGCGCTCGTGGCCGTCGGGGCCGGGGTGCTTTGGATGAGAAGGCGGCGGAGGGCGTAGGGAACGGCCAATCCGACCTCTTGGCTCCGTTTTATTTAAGCCCCGTTCGCACCCGGCGTCGCGCCAGGGTAAACAAACCCGCCAAAAAACACCGGCCCCGACAGGCAGCCGGCATCCCATCTCGCTGGTGCGCTCGAGAGGATTCGAACCTCCACCCGCGGTAAAGCGGACTAGGACCTGAACCTAGCGCGTCTGCCAGTTCCGCCACGAGCGCACTTGCAATCCGGGCCCTTTCGGACGTACCCTATGGTATCGCCGGAACGCGGAGTGTCAAGGCCCATCGGCTGAATGGGGGCGCTGTGCGGGCAATCGGATGGTTAATCGCGTGCACGCTGGGCGGAACCCTCCTGGCCGCCCAGCCTGAGGATGAACTTTACCGCCCCCAGGCGGACGTCGAAGCCGACCCGCCCGCTTTCTATTCGCCGAAGTTGTACGAGGAGATCGGCCTCGCCAAGGATTCCGGCGGCTACACGGAAGAGGAAGG
>DATLBA010000083.1:0-26537 GCA_035527275.1 Phycisphaerae bacterium | reverse complement strand
CGAGGTCGGCGGCAGCGCCGAGGAGGCGCGTCGCTTCGGCCGCTTGACGCCGCAGCGCACGCCAGTCGAGGTGGTCCAGCGTGTCGGCCGGATGGCCGTCGCGCGGGCGGGTGTCGTTGCCCGTCATCACCGAGACGTTGTAGATGCCATACGTCCCCGCCGCCCGGCCGTCCGAGACGTACGCGCCTATGCCGAACCGGGTGCTCTGGCTCGGGTCCCCAAGGGTCTCGGCATCGAGCCCGGTCAGGGCGGGCGTCCGTCCGGCCGCGTCGCGCAGGGCGGCCAGCACGCGCACATACGAGCCGGGCGTGTCGGTGTTCGAACCCGGCATGAAATCCAGCAGCGCATCGCCGACAACCACGCCCCACGTCGGCCTGTCGCCCGAGAGGTTGTAGTCCACATGCAAGGCTATCCAGCGCTCGCCGAGACGCCGACGCAGGTTCCGGCGCTGCTCGTCCTGCCGGATCAAATCGTCCAACTCTTGCAATCGCCGCCCCAACCGCGCCAGGCACGCATCGCGCAACCGGACGTACAGCGCCTGCCTCTTGCGCCAGACCGCTTCCTCTTCCGGCTCGCCGTTGTCCTTTTCCTGCCGGGCCCACATTCGCTCAACTTGGCGACTGTGCAGGAGGCGGCGGGCGACGTCCCACTCGGCGATGCCGTCCGTGAACACCGTCTGCTGCTCCTGGAGCGATTCGCGCCGTCCGACGGTCGTCTGGCCCGCCTCATCCGCCTGACGGATCTCGTGCAATTGACGATTGACCAACATCAACTGGACCCTCAGATCAGCCCAGGCGAAATCCGCCTGAGCGGTAAGGGTCTTGGTGGCGGCGTCGCGCAAGCCGGCCTCGGGTGCCCACTCGCTCGGTTCCCGCCCGAGCACGTCCATCGCCGACCGCACGAAGGCGAACTCCTGGTTGTGTTCGCCGGCGAGGTCCTCGGCCAGATCGCTGTCTATCATCAGGGTCGTGTAGAACTCGCGTGCGCCCTCTAGGCACCGGGCCTGGTTGTCCAGGAAGGCCAAGAGGATATCGCGTCGGGGGCGGTGGCGCTGGAAGTGGGCGGCGGCCTCCAGCAGGGCCGCCACGTTCGCCGCCCCGCGCGCCCCGGGCGAAGCGTCCGGCACGGCGCCGAACGTGTCGATGTGCGCCCCGAAGACGATCATCTCCGCCTTCCGGTGCTCCGAATCAAACACCGGGTTCGTTCCCGGCAGGAAGGCGAAGACGTTGGTCCCCGTCAAGCGTTTCCAGACGACCTGGCTGCCGACCGACGCCTCGGGCCAGTCCCGCCGAAGGTCCACCTGGCCCTGGACCCCGGGCGGCGCATACAGCCGGACCAGGTTCGCCGGGACCGTCACATGCTTGGACCTGATGGACACGGCGTCCGGTCCGCCGAGGAAGACGACGGCCTTGGCGCCGAGCCGGAACGCCTCCTCCCAGTTGTCCGCACAGTCATACTCCATGGCGACGATCGCCCCCTCCGGCCGGCGATCTCCGTAATCCTCCAACCGGCCTCGACCCACGTAGATGAACGGCCCGGTGAGGCCTTCCTCCGGCGTCACCGGCGGGACGATCAGGTCCGGCCGGGCCGGCAGCAGCGACACCGTCTCCCCTCCGACCCGCAACTCGCAGCGCTCCGCGCGGGCCTGCCAGACGGGCAGGTCCAGCGTATAGATGTCCTCAATGCCCATCTCCTCGAGGCGTCGGCGGATGTACTCGGCTGCCTGGCGCCCCTCCGGCGTGCCCGCCAGACGGTGGGGCGTCCGCAGGAGCGCCTCGCAATCCGCCAGGAAGGCCTGGGCCAAGGCGTCGTCGCGCGGCGCAGCGACGAGCGCCGCCGACGCAAGCACAAGAGCGCCGGCCGCCCATCCGACCCGCAGGGCTTTCAACGTCTGGCTCATGCCCGCCCTCCGATTCGGCCGACCCGCACCGTGACATCCTCGCGGCGCTGGATGCGTTCGATGCGCCCGTCGCGGATCCACATCATGCGGTCGCAGACGTCCAGGAGACGGTGGTCGTGAGTCGCGCAGATGATCGTCGCGTTCTGTTCCTCGTTGATGCGCTGGAGGATGCCGAGAATCTCCTCGCCCGTCTTGAGGTCGAGGTTGGCGGTGGGCTCGTCGCAGAGGAGGATTTTCGGCTGGTTGGAGAGCGACCGGGCGATGGCCACACGTTGCTGCTGGCCGCCCGACATTTCCTTCGGCCGATGGGACCACCGGTCCTCCAGGCCCACCAGGCGCAGCAGTTCCATCCCCCGACGCCGCGCCTGCTCCGTGGGTACGCCGGCGAAGGCCATCGGCACGGTCACGTTCTCCAGCGCCGTCATGTACCGGATGAGGTTGTAACTCTGGAAGATGTAGCCGATTTTGCGGCAGCGGAGGAACGCCAGTTCCTCAGCGCTGAGTTGGGCGACGTCCACCTCGTCAATCAGGACGCGCCCCCGCGTGGGCGAATCGAGGGCCCCGATCATGTTGAACAGGGTCGTCTTGCCCGATCCGCTCGGCCCCAGGATCGCGATGAACTCGCCGAGGCGGATCACAATCGCCACGCCGTCCAGCGCATACGTCGTTTTCTCGCCCATCTGGTAACTCTTGACGAGCCCCAGCGTGCGGATGATCACCGGTTGGCCATCGTCGGTTGTCGTCTGCTTGCTTTCGACCATCGCTACTCGATTCGCATCGCCTCCATCGGCGCGAGGCGCGCGGCCGCCCACGCCGGCCCCACGCCCGCAAGCACCGCCAGCACCAGCCCCGCCGCCAGACACGCGCCGGCCCCGACCAGAATTTCACGCACCGGAACCGTCATCAGCCCCCCGTAAACCGCCAGACCCCGCACCAGCGCCAGGGAGAAACCGACGACGATCCCGGCCGCCGCACCCACCAGACCCTGAAGGCCTGACTCGAACACAAACAGCAGGTGGATGAACCCGTCCATCGCACCGAGGCACTTCATCGTCGCGATCTCGGTAAACCGTTCCGTGACCGACATGAACATCGCGTTCGCCACCCCAACCGTGCACACTAGGAACGACAGCAGAATCAGCCACCGCATCAACCTCGGGACGGCAAAAAGACCCTGCGCCTCTGTGGGAGGCTCGTCTCCCACGGCCGCACACAATGCCTCCTGCTGCTGGAGCACCACGGCGAGCGCCCGCAGCGCCCCGGGCTCCATGCGGACCCCGCCTGCGTGCTCTGCCAGCGCGCCGACGAGCCACTCAGCCCGCTCCCGCGAATTCAGCCACGCCATCACCCGCGCCGGCGTCACATCGGTGCGCGGCACGTCCATCCGCCTCGCCACCGCCGTCACCACTTCCGGAAGGGCGATCGCTTCGTTCACCTTCGCGAGGTCCTCGGCTTTCTGCGCCAAATCGGCCAGCAAGGGAAGTTTCTCCGTGGGCGGATGGAACCCCGCCTCGGAAAGAACCTCGGCCAGGTCGGGCGGCATCGTCGCCAGCAATGCGCGGGGCGTACGGCCGGGGAACTTCTCCCGGACCGCCCGGATCGCCATCGCCTGCCCCACCTGAATCCGCCTCGCCAGCGCCGCGAGCCCCGGGTACTCCTCGCCGGCCAGGCGGCGCAGGGCCTCGGCACCGCCCAGCGGCACGTCCAGTTTCAGTTCCGCCACATGCCGCAGGAACGTCTCCAGTCGGGCCGGGTCGTTCAGTTGCCGCACCACGCCCCGCACATCGAGGTCCGCGACAAGGACGGTCCGTGCGGCAATGGACAAACCGCCCAGGTATTCCTGGAACGCCGCGAGACGGCGAGCGGACTGGCAGGCCTGCCGGAACTCCTCCTCGCCGGCGCCGCTCCAGGTCCGATACTCCGCCAGGCGCGCCGGCCGATCCTCCGCCAGGGCCTCGAGAATCGCCTCCTCCGAGTCGGGGGCCGCCAGGCGCTGGACCCATTCGCCCAGCAGCCAGTGGTCCTTCAGTTCCCCGTACGCGATCAGACGCGTCCGATGGTCAATCAGGCCGTATCCCAGCACGTGCGCCAAGAACGCCATCGCCAACGCCAGGATCGAAACGGTCACCGCCGACCGGAACATCCGGTGCGACATGCCCGCGACGGACAGCGCCAAGCACCGCGCCACCCCGATGCGGACCTGGTTCTGGACGACGATCTGCTTCACCGCTGGTCCCCTCCGCGCGACCGGCCGGCCAGAACCACCAGCCCCCGCCGCACCAGTTCCCTCAGGAACTGCTCCACGCTGATGCGCGCCTCGTGGAACGTCAGGTGGTACCGGCCCGCAAACCGCTCCACCACCTCTTCGGTGGTGCGCCGTCCGTCGCACGCCTCCCAGACGGCCGCGCCCAGACGGTCAAGCGCGACGCGGCGTTCGCGGCTGAACGGCATCAGCCAGCCCAGCGGCGGTTTCATATACCACCGCTCTCGCAGCGGCACGCGCAGCACCAAACGGTCTCCACCTTGCTGCTCCGTGATGACGCGCTGGTTGCGGACCGGAACGGCGTCCAGCAGATCGCTCCGGGTAAGGGCTGGTTGTTTACTCACCGCTCGCCTCCGCCTCGGCCGCAGCACCGGACGACGAACTGTTCGGGCAGCACGGCGGCGCCCCGCGCGTGTGTCGTCACGTGAAACATCGCGTGCGCCACCGGACACAGCCACACCAGGTCCAGCTGCAACCGCCCCAGGCCCAGCCATTCGCCCAGGCGGGAGCGGGTCTGCCGGCTCTCCCCCAGGCACGCCGGATGCCTGTTGTGCTTCGGCGCCGAGACCTTGACCTTCATCCCGGCTGCTTCCTTCCGCAGGAAGCCTTCCAGGTTCCCTTCGTACCAGACCTCCGTGGCGCCGATGCGGCGGATGCTGGCGGCGCGCCGGCCTTCGCGGAACGTAAAAGTCACGTCCGCGGGTTTGGCGTCCGCCGTTTCGAGGACCCACCGCGGGGGCGTCCGCACGTTCAAACCGAAGGCACGCCAGCGCCGCCCGTCCGCCTCGCCCTCGACGCCGAAGCCTCGCAAAATCCGTTCCTCCAGTTCCGCGTCCAGTCCCTCGGGCCATTCGACGGCCATCTCCACCCACCGCTCGAGCCGCGCATCATACTGCCCGGCGCGTGTCAGGACGGCACGCTCGTCGTGACGGCGGAAGCCGCGCCATCGCCCGACGCTCGGCAAGGGGGAGAACGTCCGGTCCGCCTTCTCCTCCAGGTCGCGCGAGCGGTAATCGGCCATCGCCCGGTCCAGGGCCGGCGCCGTCGGCATCCGGACCCACGACAGTTGCAGGCGCTGGCGCCGCCGGTCCATCAGCACCAGGCGTCCCTTTTGGCTGCGGACCGAGTGGCGCAGGATCTCCCAGCCGGCCGGCACGACGAGCCTCATGCCCAGCCACACGATTTCTTCGGACGCGCTGACCGCCGCCGTCTCCACTCGTTCGCTCCCTTAACCCGGCATAATGTTGTACTGCGGGGGAATTTGCCCCGTCGCCCAGTAGTAAACCGCACCCGCGATAATCCACCCGATGGCTGCCAGCAACTCGCCCGCAATCACGCCGATCATGAGCGGCTTGACGCTCTGGTACCCCTTCGCGCCGCCGAGTTTGACGGTGACGGCCTTGATGGCCCAGCCGACGAAAAACGACGCGGCGATGCGGTACCCCGGATACGTCCCCCAGACGACAAACAGGACGGGGTGGATGAACCACCACGAGATGCGCAGGCGCGCCAGCGAAAAGCCGACCACCAGCGCCAGCCCCGCCGCGATCCACGCCAGCGTCGCCGGGTCGGGGTTGATAAACTTCAAGGCCTCCAGGCCCCCGGTGACGGTGGCCGCTTCGACCTGGCCATGTGCCGCCAGTTTCGAGATGTGGGTGGTCGTGGCGTTGACGAAGAGTTCCGGGAGGCCCTTGGCGGCCCAGCTGTCGCGGTGATTGATGCCAAGGTTGTATTGGAACAGGAGCGTAACGACGAGGGCGACGACGAAGCCGACGATCACCATCACCAGGAGCCATCGCCCGACGCGCGCGGGCGACGCTTTGCCGGCGTTTTCGCCTATCCGGAGGGCATTGGCAAGATACGGCATAAGGGTTTCGCGCGGGTCGCCCACGAGGATGACAGTGGCGATGGCGAGCATGATGTAGCCTTGCGGGCTGACGGCCCGGGCCCCCAGCACGGCGGCGATCATCGGCGCCGGCAGCCAGTACGCCTGGAGGAAGGGCGCCCCCGTCTCTGCGTTGACCCGCGTCATAACCAGCATCGTCAACAGCACCAGGAGCACCAGGAGGAGGGCCAGGAACCAGTCCAGGCCTCCTTGGACAAGCAGAAACACCGCCAGCCCCAGGCAGACCACAAGCCCCCGTGCCGCCCAGGTGGCATAGGCGGGCGTGTCGACCTTCCGCGGCAGGCCAATGGCGCTGGCCGCCACGTTCAGGTAATACCGCCGACCGAGATACAGCAGCATGCCCGCCATCCCCAGGTAGGCGCCGAACAAGATCAGGTTTGCGTTCTCGCTGCCGAAGTAAGGCGACTGGAGGGCAATGCCGGCGCCGACGAGAAACGAGCCGAACACCACCCACGCCAAGTTTGCAAGCCCAATGCTCAGCGAGACGTCCGTGTTCAAGAAAAACGCAAACGCCACGATCACCAGGTAGATCGTCGGCGCCCACAGGCCGCCGCCTTCCTCCACTATGGATGCCGTCGGGAACAGCGTCTTCAATGGTGAAAAATAAAACTGTGTTGGAATCTTGATGAAGAACGTCTCCGGGTTCCACCTGTTCAGGCCGTTCACCAGATGCAGGACCAGCAGGGCGACAAAACCGTACCAGAACAACTTCGAGGCCAGGACTGCCGGCATCCGGCTGCCGGGCGCCGGGGCCGTCGCCTCCTCCACGAACCGCGCGATCGGGTACGCGAGCAGTTCGCGCTTCGACCATTGGGGATGGACGATCAGCACCAGGCACAGGACCGCCAGGGCCATCAGAATCGCCACGCCGCCCCACAATCGGAGCGTCGGCCACCAGGTGTCCCACGGCAGGTCGGTCAGGCCGAGAAGGCGCTTCCCGTGCCAGCCTTGCTGGAGGATCTCGACGGCAAAGGGGTCGGCCTCGCCGCCGGCCAGCAGCGCACCCTGGCCCTTTGGCACATCGAGAAGTGCCTCAGGATACAGGTGCGCCAGAAGCGCCCGGTTCATCTCCTTCTCGATCCGCCCGATGCGGTTCGGCGTCCCGGTCCGCCGGTCCAGGGACTCCACCTCTTTCACCATCCGCTGCATCTCGTTGTCGTAGTACCCGACCTCATGGTCGAGGCGAGCGAGGCGCTTGTCCAGCGGCCGAATCTTGACCTCCAGTTCGGCCGTCTGCGCCTTCAGGGTGGCGATCTTCCGGCCGAGCGCGTCCATTTCAAGGTCCGGCGCCTGCTCGATCCCCAATTGTGCCTTGCGGAGCAGGTCCTCGCGTTTCTCGGCCGCTTCCAGTTCGCGCGCGAGCGTCTCGCGGCCCTTTCGGAGCGGCGCCAGTTCCACCTTCAACCGCTCCCGTTCGGAGGTCTGGTTCTCAAGAAGCGTCTTCCGCTGCTCGTCCAGCGCCCCATGCCGCGACTGAAGCACCTCGCGTTTCCGGCCCAGCGTCCACCGCTCGGCCAGGAGCGTCCGCGCCCACGCGGGCAGATCCGCGCCGTCAAGGGCCCGGCGGAACTCGCCTTCCTCCTTGATCGCATCCACCTCGGCCGACCGGACGCCCCGCGCATCCAGCCACGACGTGTAGAAGTCGCGACTCTCGATGATCTGATTCAGGCCCTTCAGGACCTCCCGCTTTTCCCCCTCTCGGACCCGACCTTTCTCATGCACCTCCGCGAGGAGCCGCCGCGCGTCCTCCGTCAGGAGGTTCCAGGCGAGCCGGTCGGCCGGGTTCCCCTCGCCCTGCCCGACCCGCGCCAGACGCGATGCCAGGCCCGTCCAATCCTGGACGTGTCCTTCGCCCAGGAGCGGCGAACCGCCCGGAACGTACGACATCACGTGCGCCTCCTGCCAGGAGGCCTTGTCCTTGATGAGGTGAGATGGCATGGCGAGGTTCGTCGTGAACGTTCGGAAGAAGCCTGACGACGGCCAGCCGCACACCGCCAGGCCCAACGCTGTAATCACCGCCAGTTCGCCCGGGCGAAGCGGCCAGCCCTTCCCCAGCGCCCGCAGCGCCGGATTCACGAGCATCAGCAGAATCATCAGCGCCCCGAACACCCCGATCGGAAGGAAGTTCCCGATGAGGAACGTCTGAGCGATAACGGCGTCGTTAAAGTAGGTGACGCTGGCGACCAGCACGCCCAGCAGGATGCCCAGGGCGATTGCCCTTGCGCTCATGAATGTCTGCCTAACCCTCGGACGGCCCAGCGGGCCCTCCAACGCCCCCACCCGGTCTGCGCACACGCTCGCCCCGCCCGCACGACCCGGACCGTTCGAGCATGGCACTTTATCACTGGAACACGGTCATTGCAAGAAGTGCACGGCCAAAATCCGGTGTGCGGAGGGCGAAAAGGTGGAGGAACCGGCCGTCCAGAACCGGCGTCCCGATTTATCGGGACCGGGGGTTCGAATCCCTCCCTCTCCGCGCCGCGAGGTCCGCCAGGCCCAGCATCGCTCCGAAGCAAAGCAGGACGAGCCCGTTCGAGGCCAGCAGCCACCGCGTCCCCACCCACGCCACCAGATAGAAAGCCGTCCCTAGCGTGCCGACGATTGCCCCAAGCGTGGAGATTGCCGAAACGTTCCCCACGCCGCGGCCCACGCGCGGCAGGGCGCGTATCAGCAGTTTTGCCGCATATGGCGACGTCATGCCCAAGAACACCGACGGCACAAGAAAAAGAAGGATCCCGGCCCAAAGGGTCGGCCACCGCAGGTCCGGCGGCATGTAGACGCGGAGGGTGCCTTCGGCGGCGCGTGCGCCCTCGCCGCCGGCGTTCCACTCGGTCGGCAGCGGCGCCCCCTCGCCGGGGAAAGTCCAATCCAGCACGGCATCCGAATACGCTGGGATCGCCAGCGCCACCGCCCCGCCGCAAGCGAGAATCACGCCGAGTTTCCACAGGGCGGGGCGATAGTCCGCCCAACGCCCGCCCAGAAAGGCCCCCAGCGCCAATCCTCCCAGAAAGACGCTGATCAGGCTGCCCCAGACCACAATGTTGCTCCCGAATTCCGGCTGGACCAGCCGAAAGCCCGCCATCTCGAGGCTCATCAAGGCCGCGCCAGAAAAGAACACCGCAACCAGAACAAGGATGCGAATCATGGCGGCGGAGCCTCCTCCTCAAAATACTTCGGATGCTCATGCCTCAGTGTATTCACCGGCGCCATGTCGTCCGTCAGCGGCGCTTCGGCGATTCGCTGATCGGTCAGGCGCTTATACCAGCGGCCGATGAGACCCGGGAGGTCGAAACCCCAGTCGCGGCCGCCAACCCGTTCCTTTGCGCGGTCCACCCACGCCTTCGCCGTCATCACCTCTTCGGGCCGGGTCCCGAAGATGACCAGGTTGCCCGACTCGCCGGCGCGAAACAGATAAACCTGCGGAAACGTCACCTGAAACGTCTTCAGTTCCGCCGCGTAAAACCGGTTGACCGCCGGCTCCCAGAGATTGGACGCCATCAGCCCGCCCGGCTTCAGGTGCGCCTTGACCAGATGGACGAACTCCAACGTCGTCAAGTGGAACGGAATGTGGTCCGCCGCATACGCATCCAGCAGAATCACATCGTATTTTTTCCTGGTGCGCTTCAGATAGACGCGACCGTCCATCACAATCACGCGCACCTGCGGCGAGCCGCGGAACTCGAACCACTCCTGACACACCTTGACAACGTCCGGGTCGATCTCGACGATGTCCTGCCGCATCTGGGGAAAATGCTTCTGGAGAAACTTCGGAATCGACGCGCCGCCCAGCCCGACGAGAAGCACGTCCTGTGGGTCCTCATGCAGCGCCAGCGCCGCCATCATCGCCTGCGAATACTTCAGGTCCAGCGCCGTCGGGTCCGACAGGATCATGCTCGACTGAATGCCGCGCGACTTCGAAAAATACAGGCACCGCCGACCCTTGGCCGGATAGTCCACCACGCGAATCCGGTAATACCTGGATTCCCGGTCGTACCGGACGACCGTCTCATCTTCCGCGGCGCTCTCGGCTGCCACCCAGAGCGCCACCGGCCCGACGACCAGCGCGCCCGCGATCAGGACCCACACCGTCGCTCGATTCACCGCCATCCCTTTCGGTCCTCGCGTGTGCAGCGTATCGGCCCGACAGAACCATTGCCAGCCGATTTTCCCGGCGTGCGGCCTCCGGGGCCGATGGTCCCGCTCGTCCTTGCCAAAACGGCTAATCGGCGGCCCGCAAACGGCCGATATCCTCATCAAGGGCTCAGACAAGGTCTTCCGAGCGTGAGGTGAAATCGTGTCGCGCGACGACTTGCTTGATACGCTGGACGAGACGCTCGCCGACAGCCGGCACTCCAGCCGCGACCGGCGCAGCGGCAAACCGAGTAACTACGGCGGCGCGGAACGGCGACACGCTGCCGACCGCCGCGTCATCCGCGACCGCCGAGGCGGCGCCGACCGACGACGACAACTCCGACGAAAAGAGGACCAGGAGACCTTCCAGCAGCGTATTGAGGAAGGCAACCTCACGCTCGAAGAAATCGAGTTCGTCCGCGCCATCGACCGATACAAGCGAAAGTTCAACCGCCCCTTCCCGACCTGGAGCGAAGTCCTGGCGGTCGTCAAAGAGTTGGGGTATACTAAAGACAGCCTGGGTTGAAAACCGCCGGCTAGCGGGATGTCCGCGCACCTTCGAACCACTCCCGGCAGACAGACCAGCAATGGAAAAGATCGCGATACTCACTTCCACCACCCCGCTCCGCAAAACCACCACGTGGCGCGGCCTCACCAAACAGCGAATGAACCTCCAGGCCCTTCTCGACCTGGCGGACCAATTCGACGTCATCATCATCGCAAGCCTAGCCCACGACCAGGTCTTCGAATACATGGCACGCCATCTGTCGCGGGAAATCCGGCCCAAGTTCCGACTCTACCCGCGATCCTTCTTCCATTCCATGCGCACCCCGGAAGTCCTCCGCACCGCCGACGACCCGCGAAACCCCGGCTGGGAGCGGATCCTTTCGGAAAACCGAGTCACGTTCGAGCCCTTCCGCAGCAAACTCGACCAGCATAACAACTACCACCAGGACAGGTTCGACTGGAAACGCCTCGGCGACTTCATCACCGACCCGCGCGTGGCGATGGTCACCGGCAGCGAGGGCCAACTCTTCTTCGAAACCCCACGCGCCGCCAAGCGCTGACGCAAATATAAGAGCCACACGCCGACCGAACCGGCATTTGGGCAATAATCTCCCCGGCCTGCCGTTTCGCTTCCCAGAGGCCCGGCGAAGGTCGCACGCCGACGGGCCACAGAACCGGTTCTCAAGAAGAAAGGAGATGACTCATGACACGCCGAACGCTGAACGGGCTGCTCGCAGCCCTCTGGGTCGCAGCCATCGTCATCGGATGGACCGCCGTCGCATCGGCCGCCACCGACGAACGCCCGAAGCGCGCAGCCCCGCCCAGACCCGTTGTCTTCGCCTTCAAACACATCCCGGCGGAATCGTTCATGCACACGCTCAATCAGTTGGCCAACAACCCCAAAGTCAGGTCCATGCTTGAGGGCCTGCCAATTGCGCTGAACGAACCGGCCAACGCCGTCGTCATCATCGCTCGCCCGGACGCGGCGAACTTCCTGACGACCATCGCAAAGGGCCTCGACCGGCCGAACGTCTTCCGCCAACAAGCCGAACGCCGCCGGCAAGCCGAGCGACAGCGCACGCCGATGATGCGGCCTGGGCCGGAGGGTCCGATGCGCCATCCGATGATGCAGCGTGGGCCGGAGGGTGCAATGCGCCCCGGCGGCCGCCCAGAACCCGGTGCCGAGCACCCTCGCCGTGGCATGGAGCCGATGGCCCGCCTTCGGGCGCTGACCGTGCCGAAAATCGCCGAAAAACTCGGCCTCAATGAAAACCAGGTCCGGCAAATCCGCGGCGTCCTCGCCGAATGCCGACGCAACATCGAAGCGCCGCAAAATAAGGCTCGGGAAGCGATGAAGAATCTCCCGCCCGAGGAACGCCGCAAACGCGCGATGGAGATGATGCGAGAGTGCCACAAGCAACATGCCGAAGCGATGCGGCAGACACACGAGCGCATCATGAACATCCTGACCACCGACCAGCGCGAAAAGGCCCGAAAAATGCTCGAGGCCCTGCCCGGCGCCCACCCGCCGAAACCGGACGCGGGGTCCAAACTTCAGAGGCAAAAACATCCGGGGACCCCGAAAGGCGAGCGCTCCGAAAAGAAAGGCCCGGCCTCGTTCACGCCGGCCGCCCCCGAACCCCAGGCGCGCTTCTGGCTCGTCCAGGACGCCGGCGACCGGCGCTGGGGGCGCGGCCGTGGCGGCGCACCCGGTCGGGAAAGATTCAGCGCCGAACAGATGGCCGAACGCCGAGATCGCGCCGCTTTGAACCTCTATTTTCGCCTGCTGAAGGACCCCGAGGTGCGGGCTGAACTTGAACTCACACCCGACCAGGAAACCCGAATCACGGAACTTCACGAAAAGGTCCAGGCCACGGTGGATCGCATCCGCGACCAGGCCCAGCTCGACTTCGGCGCTGAAAACCCCGATGAGCAACTATCCCCCGAGGAGCGCCGCGCCCGCCAACGAGAAATGCGCCGCGCCTTCGCCCAAGCCTTCCGCGAGGCCCGACCCGACATCGAAGCCATGATCAAGGAAGCCGCCGAAATCCTCACACCCGAACAGCGCGACACACTGGGAGAGATCGCACGCCGACGCTGGCGCTTTCGCCTGGCCGGCGACGACCTCTGGCGCCTCACCACTCCCCTCGCCCAGAAGGAACTCGGACTCACCGACCAGCAGGTCCAGCAAATCAAGGACCTCCTCAAGGAAGCCGCAGAGCAAATGCAAAAAATCAGCGAGGAAACCTTCGAAGGGCTGGAGGACGTCCCTGTCGACGAGCGCGCCGACCAGATGCGCCAACGCATGGAGCAACTGAAAAGCCGCTACGACGAACTCAAACGAGAAACACGCGAGCAAGTCTTCGCCGTCCTGACCGAAGAGCAGCGACCCAAGGCCGAAGCGTTCCTCAAGGGCCGCCCGGCGCCACAGCCCGAAGCCGCGCCTGCTCAGGAAGGTGACGGCGACCAAACGTAAGCGATATCAAGCAGGTCTTGTATCTCTCGAGCGGCGGGTCCCCCGACCCGCTGCTCGCTTTACGTCTTACGTCGTGGCGCCGTGCGCCGCCGCGGCCTCCACTAAGCGGCGCGTCTCGGACTCCGGATCATCCGCCGCACAAACCGCGCTTGAAACCGCCAGCCACCGCGCCCCGGCGTCGAGCACCGTTCCTGCATTCTCCGCCGTGATGCCCCCAATCGCCATCACCGGCAGACCCACCCGCTCGGCAACCTCGCGGCAGAAGTCGGGGCCGGGGATTTTGCTCTGCGGCTTCGTGGTGCTCTGGAACATCAGGCCGCAACTGATGTAATCGGCCCCTCCCTCGGCCGCCGCTTGCGCCTCCTGGGCGCTGTGCGTGCTGGCGCCCACGATACGGTCCGGCCCCACGATTCGCCGCGCGCCCGCCGCCGGCAAATCCTCCTGCCCCACGTGGACGCCGTCCGCCCCGGCCAGCACGGCCACGTCCGGCCGATCGTTCACAATCACAAGGGCCCCGGCCGCATGGGCCGCCTCGCAAACCTCGCGCACCCGCTCAACGAGCGTCCCGTCGGCCATTTCCTTTTCGCGCACCTGAATCGCCGCCGCCCCGCCCGCAAGCGCCCCGCGCAGCACCTCTTCCCACGGCCGGCGGCAGAGCGACTCGGTCAAAAGGACGCACACCCCCCCGGCCGCCAGGCGCGCCGACGGCGCAAGCGCCTCGGCGAACCGCTTCTCCAACTCGTATGCCCGATAGCGCAGCCGCTCGACCGCCGCGCCGACTCCCCTCTCCACCACCTTGCCGTATTCTTCGAGGACGCGAAGCGCTTCGGCCAGACGCCCGAACGCCGCCCGCGCCACGTCCGCCGTGCTCTCGCGGCGGCCTTCTTCCGGCGTGCTGATGCGCGTGCCGACGTCGCCGGCCGTATCGCGCGCCGCGAGGAGCGCCCTTGCGTCCAGCCGCCCGAGCGCCGCCCGCAGATCGTGCCGCATCCGCTTCAGCGCTTCGGCCAGGTCCGGCCGCTCAAGTGCGAACCGCGCCGCCTCCTCGGCCACGCGCAGCGCCTCGCGGGCCCGGTTGGCGTTCGCGTCCAGCACCCGATAAACGGTCTTTCGGTCGGCTTCGTGCATGGCGTCCATTTTACGCCTCCGGCCGGCCGATTGCCACCTCCGACGCAGGCCTGCCTTCGTAGCGCGGGGGTTTATCCCCCGCGCACCCCGCGCAAACAGCCGCGTGCGGGGTGTCCTCACCCCGCACCTCCGACTCCGACCCGTCGGCGCCGCTTTGGCTGTCATGGCCGTTTGGCCGTAGCGCTGTCGCCGCGGCGACCGCGTTTTCGGGGCGGCCCCCGCAGGTGACAGGGCAAGGCGGACTATTCGTGGCAGCCTAAAGTTGGATTGGTAAGGAGACAAACAATAGGGCACAGAGGGGGAATGTCTTGACACAGATGCCGATGCGCTGTGAAGTATCCCGGAGAACCCAACCAAAGGATTCAATGATGACGTAGTATGACGAGGCCCGGATTCGCGAACGGGGGGCATAGCAAAGGAGTAGCGAAAATGAAGCAACAAGCAAAAAGGGAACTGAAGGAATGGGCGAGGGGGTTCAGACTTCTTGGCGATCCGACGCGGCTGGGCATTCTGCGCCTACTCGCAGGCGGGCCGAAGAAGGTGAAAGCGCTGTGCAAGGCGCTCGGGTTGCAGCAGCCGAACGTCAGCCATCATCTGGGCCTGCTGCGCGGGGGGCGGCTGGTGGACGGGACGCGCAAGGGCAAGGCGGTGACATACAGCATTGAAAAACACGCCATCAAAGTCTTGAGTTCGGCTTGCTTGAAATTGACGCCGAAGTAGGGACGGGCGAGTCGGGTCTTCGACTCTCGTCTCTCGGAACGGCTGTGGCGGACCGTCCGGCCGCCGCCCCGTCGGGGGGCTATGGCGGAGGTGGCTGAAGCGCGAGGAGGTGTATCTGAGGGACTACGCTGACCCTCGTGAGGCACGCGAGGGGCTGCGGGCGTCCTTCCGGTATTTCAACGAACAACGCCCGCATCAGGCGTTGGACTATCGTACACCGGCGGAGGTGTACGACGGGCGGGCTGGAGGCGAACTGGAGCGCGCGGCGGCGCGCCCGGTTGCTGGAACTCCAGTCGCCCTACGGGCTCCTTCCGTTCCAGCAACCGTTGGACTGTGAGACCATCTTAATCCAGGACATTTTTGGTCTTGACAATGGGGAGCACCTCAGGATCATTGGAAAGGCCCGCCGTGGTCGCGGGCAGGACTCCATCTGGGAAATCCCGGCTTCCTGGAGGAAAATAAGGTGCTCGCTGCCTGTTCTGAAGGCTCCAAGGTAAGGGATTTCTGAAGGGGGCGACCATGAGAACCTGCTACCGAATGATGCTCTGTGGTCTTGCAATTGGACTTGCGCTTTCTGCTTCAGCATACGGGCAGCGAATGACTCCTGAGTTGAAGGCACTTCTCGCGAGGTTGGTGTCAGATGACGCCCCAACGAGGGCAGCTGCCGCGGTGGCGCTGGGAGATATGGGTAAGGATGCTGCCCCGGCGGTCCCCTGGCTCATCAAAGTGCTGCGCGACATGAGGGAGGTATTCGTGGTGGCCAGAAGCCGTGCTGATCTTGCCGACCGCCGTAGGGTTACCATTGGGCCCGGAGGGGTAGGCTGTCGTAGCTCCGTCTCGGAGCAGGCAAGCATTGCCTTGGGCAAGATCGGCGACAGACGGGCCGTCAAACCGCTATGCGCCCTGATGCTGGACAAGAAGCGTGACGACCGTCAGTGGCTGAAACGTGTGGCGGCTACCAAGGCTCTGGGAGAAATTGGCGACGCGCAGGCGGTCGGCTCATTGTTACAGGCCTTTGCCAACCCCGAGGAATACTACTTCATTCACGATGAAGCAGGCGATGCGCTAGTCAAAATCGGCGCACCGGCTGTCAAGCTATTGGTCAGGGTTGCCGAGCAGGGTAACGCGCGTGTGCGATTGGAGGCCATCAGTGCACTGGCCAAGATCGGCAGGCCGGCGGTTTCATCACTGGTGGCTATGTTAAACCGTGGTGATCCGAAGACCACCAAGTTCATCGCGGTCGCATTGGGAAACACGCAAGAACTCGAAGCCCTGGAAGCGTTAATCACTGCGTTGAAGAGCAAGAAGGCGAGCGTCCGGGGCTCCGCCATGGCGGGACTCGACCGGTTTTGCAGCATGCGCAATGTGTTCGTGCAGAAGAGGGATGCGGATGATGTGCTCGCAGCGAAAATCAGGGCCTCCGTGCGCAGCCTTCAGGACGAAGCGGTGGAAACAGTTATTGCCGTTTTCGAGGACCCAAGGCAGAGCATCGATGTCCGCAGTAATGCTGCGTCTGTCTTGGGTTTTTCCCGGGACCCCAGGGTGGTCGAACCTCTGTTGAAAGCCCTCGGGGACAGGAACGACAAGGTTCGCTGTGCGGTGCTTAGCGCGATATGCGATCTCGCCCGTACAGCGAGCGCAAAATCGGACTGGTTCCCGGAGGTTGACGAAGCCGAGAGGGAAAAATGGGATGAAAACAAAGAGAATCTTCTGCTTGTGCTGAGAGAGAAGGCAACAGAGCCGCTGATTGGATACCTCGGGGACAGCGACAGCCACGAGAAGTCCACTGCCAGGTACGCACTGAAATATCTGACAGGCCAGAATTTCAGGGATTACAAGGAATGGCAGGCTTGGTGGAAAAAACATTCAACCGAATCTGTCTCAGCGCCCCGCTCTGGCAGGTAGTAAGGTGAGGCTTGACCAAACTGAGACTGGCCAGAAGCGCACTTCAGCACATGCATGGAGAAAAGGGCTGCAAGGATCTGGCGCATAGTCCCGAATAAGTACAACAAATCGGGGTGATGAAAACCGTAAAGGCCCGGCTTGAGGTTCTCGAGCTCCCGATTTGTTCGGCTGCGCTCCAATAAATAGGGGGGACCCTCGACAGCAAGTCTTGATGAACTTCTCAGGCGTGGTCTCCTTTCAGACGTCGGATCCCACGATCGCTCGTACCCGTCGCGGTTTGCTCTCACGGGCTCTAGGACAAGCAAAGGGAGGTCAGCCTGCGGCTCGCGATCCTCCGCCCGCGAGCGCCGGTGCCTCGATGACCGCCGGAGCCGACGCACCTGACGCACGCTCAGACCAAGCAGACGCCCCGCCGCCCCCTGTTTCAACCGACATTCGGCCAACGCCGACACCACCTTCAACCGATCCCGTTCCTTCCGGCTCATGCGTAGCTCCATCCTGTCCCCTTCCGTATCCACCCTCGAAAGAGGACAATTCTACTTTGCACGGACCGGACATTATCACTTTGCTGTGACACCCGATTTTTTGCTCTTGACACCCTTTTGGCCCGTTTCTACACTCCGCGCCGAAAGCGGAGATGCGGAGGGTGCCGGCATGGCGCGCAAGGCCGAAGGCAAAGACCCGTCCGATAAGCCGGAGGGAACCGAGGGCTGCGGCGAACTGGTCCCCGTCGCCCATGCCGAAACCAGCGCCGAAGCGAAACTCATCCAGGCCGAACTCCAAGCGCACGGCATCTCCGCCGTCGTCGAACGGGAAAGGACCGCCGCCGGGCCGGACCCGGTCGAGGTCGGAGCCGGATTGCCCGTCCTCGTTCCCGAAGAGTTTGCGGACGAGGCGGCCGAGTTAATCGCGGAACTGGAGTCCACACAATTGGAGGGCAATGCATTGAACGAAGACGATAATCTCCTTGAAAACGAGGACGATGAAGACGAAGACTGGGACGAAGACGAAGAGGACGAGGACGAAGAGGAAAAGGACGAGGAATAATCCTTCAGGCCTTGTCCCCAGGCGGAGACCTTCATGGCCTATCTGCTCGGCATCGACATCGGCACCAGCGGAACCAAAACCCTCCTGATTGATACCCGCGGACGCATCCGGGCCTCCGTCACCGTCGAGTACCCGTCCTATGCCCCGAAACCCGCCTGGAGCGAACAGGCGCCCCAGGATTGGTGGAAGGCCGCCTGCCGCAGCATCAAGGCCGCGCTGCGAAAGGCCGACGTCAAAGCGGGCCAAGTCACAGGAATCGGCCTCTCGGGCCAGATGCACGGATCGGTCTTCCTCGATAAGAGCGGCAAGGTCCTCCGCCGCGCCATCCTCTGGAACGATCAGCGCACCGGCGCCGAGTGCGACGAAATCACCCGCAAGGCCGGGGGACGCCGCGCGCTGCTGCGCATGGTTTCCAACCCCGCCCTCACCGGATTCACCGCGCCGAAAATCCTCTGGGTCCGAAAACACGAGCCGCGCATCTACGATCGCACCGCGAAAATCCTTCTCCCCAAGGATTACGTCCGCTACCGCCTGACCGGCGAGTTCGCCACCGAGGTGAGCGACGCCTCCGGCACGCTGCTTCTGGACGTCAAGAAGCGCCGATGGTCGAAGAAACTTCTCGGGCGCCTCGCGATTGATTCCGACCTGCTGCCGGACGTGTATGAATCGCCCGAGGTCTCCGGCCGCCTGACTCGCCAGGCCGCTCGGGCCACGGGCCTGGAGGAAGGTGTCCCGGTGGTGGGAGGCGGCGGTGACCAGGCCGCCGGCGCCGTCGGCAACGGCATCGTCCGCCGTGGCGTCATCTCCGCGACCCTCGGCACGAGCGGCGTCGTCTTCGCCCATTCCGACACGGTTCAGACCGACCCCGACGGCCGCGTCCACACCTTCTGCCACGCCGTGCCCGGCAAGTGGCACATTATGGGTGTCGTCCTGGCCGCCGGCGGCAGCCTCCAGTGGTTCCGAAACACCCTCTGCGCCGGGCTCGTCCGCAAGGCGAAGCGGCAGAAGGTGGACCCGTATGAACTGATTACCGCCGAAGCCGCCAGTGTCCCCGCGGGCGCCGACGGCCTCTACTTTCTGCCCTATCTGACCGGCGAACGGACACCCCACGCCGACCCCGACGCCCGGGCCGCATGGATCGGGCTGTCGAACATGCACACCCGGGCCCACATGGCACGGGCCGTCATGGAAGGCGCCACCTACGCCATGCGCGATTGCCTCGAAATCATCGAATGGATGGGCGTTGCGGTCCGCGAAATTCGCGTCGCCGGCGGCGGGGCACGAAGCCCGTTCTGGCGCCAAATGCAGGCCGACATCTACCGAAAACCCGTCTGGACCGTCTCCAGCGAGGAAGGACCCGCCTACGGCGTGGCCCTGCTGGCGGGCGTCGGCACCGGCGTCTGGAAATCCGTCCCCGAAGCCTGCGACGCCACCATCAAAACCCTCGACCGGACCAGACCCGACCGCAAAACCCTGGGCCGCTACAAGGCCCTCTATCCCATGTATGGCCGCCTGTACCGCAGCCTGAAAGACGATTTCAAGGCTATCGCGAAACTCTCCAGTGACTGAGTGACCCCGACGCAGATCAGGGGCGCTCCGAGGGTCGGCCCAGGCTTCGGAAGGAGGGCAAGGATCCTCCAGGCCTGCCACCCGGTCGGCGGCTGACGGCAGACCGCTCCCACCTCCGCCAGCCGCCTCCGCCAAAGCCCCGACGGGGCGGCGGCCGGAAGGCTCCGGCGGGCAAGCACGCTCGCGGCTGGTTTGCCGCGTCTGCCGTTTTCCGTTCGTTCTGCTTTTTCGTGGCAGCCACGCCGGATGGCGTCCTCCCAAAAGTCGAAGACCGCTTCCCCTTGTCAGTCGGAGACTCCATCTGACAGGGAGATAGGGTCTCCGACCGACAGGCGGGGACGATGGAATTGGCCTTCGCCCCGATGAAAAACGCCGCGTACGGGGTCCGCCACGGCGGATAAATGTCCCCACCGCGAACGCGGTCCCCCCGACATGGACCCACCCCGCACGCACGCCATATCGGGACAGCAGAATCGGTATTTTGATAGAGGCGCTAACTCCAGAAACAGCAAGGACTTATGGACACATCGGAAAAATTGGACAAGTTGCTTGACTTTCGCCGAATCCGTGTTATAGTTGTTTCAGTATCGGGGATAGCGGGTCAGGCTCTCAGAAGGTGGAGGAGGGTTTGGCCCGCGTTTGCTTTTCCCGACAAACTACCGGAAGGATGCAAAGAGGGCCGCGTTGCGGGGGCATGGAGAGCGGCCCGAATCGAGGACCGGCCGGCGAGTCGGCCTCGGAACTGAATAACCGATAGCGGTCTGGTGACCGTATTGGGCGATTTTCGGAGGGTGCCTCCGAAGGTCGCCCTTTTTTCATCGGTGCGGGTAAGGGTGCCCGAAAGGCGGAGAAGCCCGGACCTGGGACAGAAGGCAACAAGCGAAAGGAGGTGATGGACGGATTGAGGGGTATTTCGGATTTGTCGCCCGGTCGGCGGCCGTCAGGCCACGGCACGCCTGCCGTGCCAGGGAGAGGTCCGTATAAGGCCGATCCTTGTTGATACCGGATGCGTATGCACCGGCGTTGCGAGTGCGGATAGGCGTTTGTGATAGAGGCAGGTTGGAAACGGAAGGGAAGCACCAACAAGTGGTCAAAGTTGCGGCGGGCGTTGATGTGGGACCGTCCCGATCGCGACGCAACGGCCCAAACGGTCCAGTTTGGACCCGAAGGGTCGAAAGGGGACGCAAGATGAGAAGTTTACTTACGGTTTTCGCAATCGTGGGTCTGGTTCTGGCCTCGGCTGCGTCGGCAGAGGTCAACATCGTGACCGTCCCCGTCGGCAACGTCGGCAACACAGGCGAGCTTTCCGGTTCAGGCGCGGGAGGGTACGGCTCGGACCGTATCTGCGGCGCGGTGGGTTACGAGTACCGCATCGGCAAGTACGAAGTGACGGCCGGACAGTACACCGAGTTCCTAAACGCCGTGGCTGACACGGACACCTACGGACTGTACAAGACGAAAATGGACACGGACATCTCGTATCTCGGCTGCAACATCAAGCGCAATGGTTCGCCCGGCAGCTACACATACAGCGTGGATGCGAACTGGGCGAACCGGCCGGTGAACTACGTGAGCTGGAGCGACGCAGCGCGGTTCGCTAACTGGCTGCACAACGGCCAACCAGAGGGCAACCAGGATCTGACCACCACCGAGGACGGGGCGTACTTCCTGAACGGTGCGATTACTGACGTGGCGCTGTTGTCCGTGGTCCGTGAACCGGACTGGAAGTGGGCGATCCCCAGCGAGGATGAATGGTACAAGGCGGCCTATCACAAGAACGACGGGATTGCGGGCAACTACTGGGACTACCCCACCGGAACCGATGCCATGCCCGGAGGAGACGTGTCCGAGGCCACCAACCCAGGCAATAACGCCAATTACTACTACGACCCCGCCAGCTATCCGATTGACTCGCATTACCGCACCGTCGTCGGCGAGTTCGAGCTGTCTGAGAGCCCCTACGGCACATTCGATCAAGGCGGCAACGTCTTTGAGTACAACGAGGCGATCATTGATGGGGCGTATCGCGGCAAGCGGGGCGGATCCTTCGGCGACAACGACGACAAGATGCGCTCGTTCTACCGCGAACTGTACGGCTCGGACGTAGATGCCGGAGTTGGGTTCCGCGTCGTCCAGGTCCCTGAACCGGCGACACTCTCGCTCTTGGCCCTCGGTGGCCTGGCCTTGATCGCCCGGCGCAGGCGCTGCATCACCAATTCCGGTGACACACACCTTAATTCGCCTTGACGCGGTGCGGCTGGGCGATAGGGTGGCGGCATGACCGGCATAGATGAGGTGTGTGTCACCAGAACTCTAAGGCCACACCTTGGTGGTGGGCTAGGTCCGCGAGGAGAATTTGCGAACGTTGTATCACGTGCTCTCAGTGAGTGGACCACGTCGGCGTCTTATGGCCGGAAGGCCTCGCCAAGCGGTCACAATTCCGCAAAACGCAGTGCCCACAAGCTTCCCTTCCCACCCTCTGTCACTGCTCGTATCTGCAACACTCCTGGGCTTTACCACTTTACGACAACGGTACGCAAGTAGCTCGCCGCTTATGGAGGCACCTTCCGTCACCGAAGCAGCATCAAAGGCTGCTTCAAACACTTTTCGGGGCGTTTTTGCCACGAGCGACTTTCGCCTCTTTTTCTAACTCCCGACACAGACGGGATACGGTACCCATATCAGACTGCACCGCTTCGGCCAAGTCATACGCATCTATACCATCAAGATTATTTTGGATCGCCCTCAGTATTCTGTTTTTAAGCCTTCGCTGTTTATCGGAAAGCGGCCGTCTCGGTCCGAGGATGTCCACTGGCAAGGAGGAAGACGTGAAGCCGGTTCCCTCCCGTCCGCCCGCTACGATGGATTCGGCGGGCGAATGAATCTGTTCCCCAAGGCTTTCGTCTCCAATGGTCACAAGCGATTCTGGTGAATTAACATCCTTACTCATCGTCTTTTCGCCTTTTTCTTGCCGCGCTTCCTAGTCCCTGTTCTTGTTGATTGCTTTGGTGGCTCAAGGGGCTCTTTATTGAGCGGGATGGGACCCCACTGTTCTTCATGCTTGGCCAACAATCGCCCAAGCATCGCATGAAGCCGCTTGGCGTTATTCAAAGAGGTCACGAAGCACCAATGCATTTCAGCCTGGCCCGGGCTAGTGCGATTCCCCACCAGAAGGTGAAATTCCTCTGCTGTTACATTGCCCACGAACAGGCCGGCATGGTAAGGTTGCTCAAATTTGGGGATTATTTTAATCTGCCCGCCCCCGACTTTGGGGACCGCGTCGGTGCTTGCCTTGCTTTTGGTCGGCATGGTTCTGGCCTCCGGAAAAAGATGGGCTCAACCCTTATAGTATAGCCCAAAAACGCCTTCAAGCAAAATTTTTAAGCAACTCGGTCTGGCTTTTTTTCAGTCAGTAGGTTTTCGTCCGGCTCCCTCCGCCGCCTTCGCCAGCCGCCTCCGCCATAGTCCGTACGGACGGCGGCCAGGTAGCGGCTTTGGCGTCCGCCTGCGGGCAGAAGCCTATGGCGGAGGCCGGAAAGGATGCGGACCTGGGCCTTACACGTCCCCAATCCCTAACCCCTGTCGCCAACCCGGCTTACGAGCAATTACCAGCCGGTTTTGGAAAAATCCCTCGTCTTTTTGGCTTGACAAATCTTCCCCAGCGCAGCATGATGTTTAAGGTGGGGCGGTTGTCCTGCCGATGAGAAACCAAGGTAGGGCGTCTGTCGGCCTTGCTGTCCGGCGGGTGTCGAAGACCGCTTCCGACAGGCGGCGGCAGATCGCCCGGTTGAACAGGAGACAAACGAGGACTTCAATAATTGGGGAAGCGGGGCGGCGCAAGCACCCCGTGAGTGGTGGAGCCCAAGGCCAACGGAGCCGGCCGGACGTCGGTCGGAGCCGGCCAACCTTAAAAAGAGAAAACCGGGGCGAAAAGGCCCGCTAGTCCTAACCGCGGGCCACATGCCGCCGATTGGCGGGAAAGGTAGGGAGAACTTTGACGTGGGGTTCGGTCAACAGCCTTCGCGCTAGCCGCATCTTTTCGGGAGAAATCCTCACCGTCTAGGACGAACTGACCCCACTGTGTCTCTGCCTGCCCTCGACCGGATTTGAGCCCCGGTGCTTACGGGTTCCCCACCCGGAATGTTGCGCCCCTCCCCGCGATGCCCGGCGCGCCGGTGTCTGCGCCCGCGGTCCCCCTGGAAAGAGAGCGATACCATGACATTTCTGGCCGACATCCAGCCGCTGATTCTGAACGTCGTGTTGCCCGTCGCCGGCGCCCTGGTTGGGCTGGGCATCGGCTACTTCGTGGCCAAGTGGCTTGGCGTGAAGCGAACCCGCGAGGCCCGGGCCGAGGGCGACCGGATCCTTGCCCAGGCCAAACGCGACGCCGCGGCCCTGGCCAAGGAAGCCAAGGTCGAGGCGAAAGAAGAAGCCATCCTCGCCCGTGAGGCCTTCGAAAAGGAAACCTCCAAAACCCGCGAGGAACTCCGCGAACGCGAGCGGCTCGCCGCAAAACGCGAGAACACCATCGAAAGCAAAATGGGAACCCTCGCGCAAAAAGAAAAAACCATCGAGTCCATGGAACGCCGGGCCGCCGAAGAACAAAAGGCCGTCAAAAGCCGACAGGCCGAACTGGAGCGCCTCGTCGCCGACGAGAAGCAGCAACTCTATCGCATCAGCGGCCTGGGCCGGAACGAGGCACGATCGCTTCTGCTGGAGAAACTCGAAGCCGAGGTCCAGCACGAAGCCGCCGCCCTCATTCAGCGCATCAGCGACCGGGCCCAGGAGACGGCCGCCGACAAGGCCCGCCAAATCCTCGCATCGGCCATCCAGCGACTCGCCGCCGACTTCACCGCCGAGTTCACCGTCTCCACCGTCGATATCCCCAACGATGAAATGAAGGGCCGCATCATCGGACGCGAAGGACGCAACATCCGCGCCTTCGAACGCGCCACCGGCGTCGACGTCATCGTGGACGACACGCCCGGCATCGTGGTCCTCTCCGGTTTCGACCCCGTCCGCCGCGAAGTCGGACGACGCGCCATGCGCAAACTCATCGCCGACGGTCGCATCCAGCCGCCGCGAATCGAACAGGTCGTCGCCGAAACCATAAAAGAGGTGGACCAAGTCATCACCGAAGCCGGCAAACAGGTGGCCCTCGACGTGGGCGTCCCGGGCCTGCACCCCAAGGAGATTCAGTTGCTCGGCCGCCTCAAGTTCCGCACGAGTTACGGCCAGAGCGTCCTCGAACACTCTATTGAAGTGGCCCACCTGTCGGCCATGCTCGCCGAAGAACTCGGCCTGGACGGCCGATTGGCCAAACGCGCCGGACTTCTCCACGACATCGGCAAGGCCGTGGACCACGAGGTGGAAGGCGGCCATCCGGAGATCGGCGCCGACCTGGCCCGCCGCTACAACGAGCCGCCCGAGATCGTCCACGCCATCGGCGGCCATCACCAACCGGACGTCCAGGACGCCCTCTACACGACGGTCGTGGCGGCCGCCGACGCCGTCAGCGCCTCCCGGCCCGGCGCACGCCGCGAAACGCTCGAAAAATATATCCAGCGGCTTCAGAAACTGGAGGAAGTGGCCAAGCGATTCGAGGGCGTCCAATCCGCCTACGCCATCCAGGCCGGCCGCGAAGTCCGAGTCATCGTCGATGCCGAAAAGGTGGACGACGCCGTCGCCATGAAACTCTGCCGCGACATCGCCAAGGCCGTCGAGGACGAACTCTCGTATCCCGGCGAGGTCAGAATCGTCCTGATCCGCGAACGCCGCGTCATCGAATACGCGCGGTAACAGGCCGTTTCGAGCCGCGGGCGCGCCGGGCGATGGTTTTCGCGCGGCGTTTCGAGCCCCATCCGTAAGCACGGGGGCATCAAAGCCGGGCATCGGCGCCAAGTCGGCACGTTGGGGACAGCCATGGAATTTCGTGCCCTTTTGGTGGGCGACGTGGTCGGCAAACCGGGCCGCCGGGCACTTGCGGTCGCGCTGCCGGACCTCTTGCGCGACCGCCAGATCGACGTCGTTCTGGTGAACGGCGAGAACGCCGCCGGCGGCTCCGGCATCGTGCCGGCCATCTTCGACGAGTTCCGCAACCTCGGCGTCGATGCCGTCACCATGGGCGACCACGTCTTCCGCCGCCGCGAGGCCATTCCGCTCCTGAAAAAGTCGGACCGGCTCCTCCGCCCCGCCAACCTGCCCGACGAGGCCGCCGGACGCGGATGGACCCTCCTGGAAAGCCAGTCGGGATTTCCGTTCGCCGTCGTCAACCTCCTTGGACGCACCTTTATGAAACCCGCCGCCTGCCCGTTCCATGCGGTGGACCGCATCCTCGAGGAAATCGGCGACCGTGCGAAACTCATCTTCGTGGACATCCACGCCGAAGCCACCAGCGATCGCGTCGCCCTGGGCTGGCACCTCGACGGCCGCGTGACCGCCGTTTATGGAACGCACACCCACGTCCAGACGGCCGACGAACGCATCCTGCCGCGCGGCACGGCCTACATCACCGACCTGGGGATGACGGGGCCGCACGACGGCGTCCTGGGCCGCAAGAAGGAAAAGGTCCTCTCGGCCCTCCTGACGGGCATGCCGACGCATTTCGACGTGGCCACCGGCGACGTCCGCCTCTCGGGGGCCGTCGTTACCGCCGACACCCACACCGGCCGGGCCGGCGCTATCGAGCGCATCAGCATTCCCATCAGCGAACCGTCGGCCGACGCGCCTCAGCCGGACGCCGGTGACGCCGAAAACGAGGCGGAACCCGGCCCCGCCGACCCCTCCGATCCGTCCTAGGCCGAGAGTCGCTCGCGGCTAGTTGAGCGTATTGTGCAGGCCGCGCCCCGCCCTATGGAGCGCCGCCGGTGGGCGTTCGGCGCGCACACACATTGCGCATGGCCGATATGTTAGCGGGCGGTTTTGGGTGGAATTTGGGTGGAATCGGGCGGTTTTGGAGGCCGAATCGGGCTTGGCGCTAGCGCCA
>DATLBA010000082.1:0-46833 GCA_035527275.1 Phycisphaerae bacterium | reverse complement strand
CGCCCGAAAACGCCTTGCCTATCTTGACATTTCGGCCCCCGAATCCCCCTGGCGCCAGCGCCAGGCCCGATTTACCTTCCAAAACGGGCCAAAATCCCCCAAAACCTACCCAAAACCGCCCGCCAACATATCGGCCTTGCGCAATATGTGCGCGCACGCCCCCGACCGGCGCCCGTGGGCCGGCCGCTGAGTCCACGCCTCGGAAACGGAGGTCACTCTTGTGCCTTACTATGCCGATTCATAGAGGTGCAGCATCCGGCGAGCCATCTCCGCGATGCGGCGCTTGAGTTCCGGGGGCTTCAGGACCTCGACCTCCGGACCGTACCCGAGGACCCACCAGACGACCTCGTCCAACCCGTCCACCGTGCAGGAGAAATAGACGACTCCCTCGTCATCCCAGCGGATCTTCTGGGTCTTATGCCAGTTGACCTCGGCCACGTTTGGTCCGACAAGCGGGCTGAACTTCAGTTCGACCTCGTAGGTCTTCTCCCCGCGCATCATCCGCCAGGCGTTGCCGAGGTGCTTTTCCAGGGTGAGGCGGCGCGGGCGCTTGAACGTTTTGCCGGTTGGCCGAAGGTCCTGGAAGCGTCCGAGTTTGAAGGTGCGGATGGCCCGGTGTCGGGAGGAGCGCCCGATGAGATACCACGCCCGCTCGTAGAACATCAGCCAATAGGGGTCGAGGAGGGTTCGAATCTTGGCCGCCTCGTGGAAAGAGATATAGGCGGCTTCCAGGGTCTGGCGTTTGATGATGGCGCGCTGGACGGTGCGGTAGGCTTCCTGGAGGGCGTTGTGCCGGGCGGTGGCGGCGGGGCGGACGGCCATGTTCTGAATAAGGTTGCCGAGAGTGGCCCGAAGGCCGAGCGGCAGAGACGATTCGACCTTGGCGGCGGCATCGCGGGCGGGCTGAAAAAGCGGCAGGCGCCCTGTGCGGCCCAACTCCGACGCCATCAGAACCAGCGCGAGCGCTTCTTCGAGGTTCAAATTGATGGCCGGCAGCAGGCCGGTCTGGTGGATCTGATAGCCGCCGGCTTTGCGGTCGTAGTAGAAGGGGATGCCGGCCTTCTCAATCATGTCGAGGTCGCGGTAGATGGTCCGCCGCGACACGCCGCAATCGGTCGCCAACTGGTTCGCGTTGTAGAATCGGCGGCTCTGCAGAAGGGTGATGATTTTCAGGACGCGATGGAGTCGGCCGACGTGCACGATGGCTCCCTTCCGGCCCCCGGCAGGGCGGTCTGTGTGGCAGGCCAGCGTGAGGGCACGTGGTAGCGGCGGTCGGTGGTTCGCCGGGCGAGCGGCACGCCAGCCTCGGCCAACAACCGCAGGTCGCGATAAATCGTGCGCTTGCTGACGCGGAAGTGGCCCGCCATGTCCTCCGCACTATAGCAGCCGCGCTCCAGAAGCCGCAAGCACTTAATCACACGAAGAAGGCGGAGGCGGGCGCGTTGGTGGGTCGCGAGTGGCACGGCGAGCCCCCTTTCCCGGTTTCGGTCTGCCGGGATTGTCGCGTCAGGGCCGGCAGGGGCAAGCCTTATAGTGGCCCGCAGTGCCGGATGTATGTCACTGACCGCCGCAAACGGCCGCGCGCCCGAAGGGCCATCACGAGGTGGCACACCGGACCCATTTCGATAGGCGCTTGACGCCGGGCTTCGGCTGTGCGCCAATAACAGAGGCGTCGCAGAGGCTGCGGAGGCGAGGTGGCGATGGAAAACAGCGAGGTGGCAGCCGTCTTCGAGGAAATCGCCGACATCCTGGAAATCCAGGACGAGAACGCCTTCCGCATCCGCTCCTACCGCAACGGCGCGCGGGCGATTCGCGACCTGCCCGAGCGCGTCGCCGACCTCGTGGCAGCCGGCAAGGTCCTCATGGATCTTCCGGGCATCGGCAAGAGCCTCTCAGAAAAGATCCACGAAATCCTCGAGACGGGCACCTGCCGCACCCTCGAAGACCTCAAGAAAAAGGTGCCGGCCCATCTGACGGACCTGCTCGACGTCAAAGGGCTCGGCGCCAAGCGCGCCAAGGTCCTGCACGACAAACTCGGCATCGCGGACCTCGAAGGTCTGAAGCAGGCGGCGGAGGAAGGGAAACTCCGGGACCTGCCCGGATTCGGCGGAAAAACCGAGCAGAACATCCTCAAGGGCCTGAAGACAATTGAGGCGGAAGCGGGACGCATCAGCATCCAAGACGCCTCCGAGCAGGTGGCCGCCATCGGCCGGCATCTGGCGGGCGTCAAGAGCATCACGCGGTGGGAGACGGCCGGCAGTTTCCGCCGCCGACGCGAAACCATCGGCGACCTCGATATCCTCGTCGAGGCCTCGGACCGCGAGAAAGCGATTGAAGGCATCCTAGAGTATGGGCCGGTGGCCGACGTCCTGGCCCGGGGCGAAGAGAAGGTGTTCGTGCGGCTGGCGAGCGGGCTGGAGGTGGATTTTCGCTTTTTCGACGCGGCAGCGTTCGGCGCCGCCCAGATGTATTTCACCGGCTCCAAGGCCCACAACATCGCCGTCCGCAAGCACGCCCAGAGGCGCAAGTGGAAGTTGAACGAATACGGCCTGTTTCGCGGCAAGCGGCGGATCGCAGGGAAAACGGAAGAAGAGGTTTACGGCAAGTTCAAACTGCCGTGGATTCCGCCGGAGTTGCGCGAGGATCGCGGCGAGGTCGAGGCCGCCGAAAAGGGGAACCTGCCGACACTCGTCGAGCACAAGGACATCAAAGGCGACCTTCACGTCCACACCGACGCGACCGACGGCCATGCCACCATCGAGGAAATGGTCCAGGGCGCGAAGGAGCGCGGATACCGGTATCTGGCGATCACGGACCATTCGCAGGCCGTGACGGTTGCCCACGGGCTGGACGAGCGACGCCTGAAGGAACATGCCGAGCGCATCCGCGAAGTGGCGGCGCGCGAGAAGAAGTTCCTGCTCCTCGCGGGCATCGAAGTGGACATCCTGAAGGGCGGGCGGCTCGACCTGCCGGAAAAGGCCCTCGCTGGGCTTGATTGGGTCGTCGCCAGCGTCCACAGTTATTTTGATTTGCCGGAAGCGAAAATGACGGAGCGCCTCCTGGCCGCCATCGCGTCCGGCGTGGTCCACGGCCTGGGCCACCCGTTCGGCCGACACATCGGCAGCCGCGACCCGATTCAGTTCGACGTGGACCGGGTCTTCGACGCCTGCCGCGAGCACGGCGTTTTGCTGGAGATTAACGCCCATCCTGTGCGCCTGGACCTGCCGGACATCTATTGCAAACGGGCCAAGGAGATGGGTCTCGCGATGGTTATCTCGACCGACGCCCATCGCGTGAGCGAACTGGACCTGATGGAATACGGCATCGGGGTGGCCCGGCGCGGGTGGCTGGAGGAGGGCGACGTGCTGAACACGCTATCGGCTTCGGCCTTGCGAAAACGTTTGCGCAGCCGTGATGAGAAAGGTTCCGCGTGACCTCGAAGAAAGACACATCGAAGACCACGAAGGCCGCCGCGGCCAAGCGCGCCGAGGACCTCCGCCGCCGGATCGAACACCACAACTACCGCTACCACGTCCTCGACGATCCGGTCATCTCCGACGCCGAGTACGACGAACTCATGCTTGAACTTCGGGCCATCGAACAGGAGTGGCCGGACCTCGTCACGCCCGACTCGCCTACCCAGCGCGTGGGCGGCCGGCCGCGCGAAGGCTTCGCAACCGTCGAGCACGAGACGCCGATGCGCAGCCTCCTCTCGGTCTATACCGAGGAGGAAATGCGGCATTTCTATGAGACGTGCGCGAAGGAACTCGGCCGCCAAACCATCCCCCTGGTGGCCGAGCCGAAGTTCGACGGCGTGAGCGTCGAAATCGTCTTCGACGGCGGCCGGCTCACCAGCGCCAGCACGCGCGGCGACGGGACGACCGGCGAGGACATCACCGCCAACATCCGGACGATTCCCGAGGTCCCGCTTCGTCTGAGGGAGGGCGAAACGCCGATGCCGGACCACCTCGTCGTCCGCGGCGAGGTCTATCTGGAGAGAGAGGAGTTCGCGGCGTTCAACCGGGAGCAGGAAGAGGCGGGCAGAAAGACGTTCGCCAACCCGCGGAACGCCGCCGCCGGGAGCCTGAGGCAACTGGACCCGAGGATCACGGCTGAGCGGCCGCTGCGCATTTTCTTCTGGGAGATTGCTCCCTCTTCCAGTTGGCGGCCGGAGATGCAGCGGGAAAGCCTCGAGGCGATGCGGTCGCTGGGTCTGAAGACCTGCCCGGAGTCGGTCCGGGTCGAGACCACCGACGAAGCCGTCGCGTGGCATCACAACCTGGAGAAGCGCCGCGACGATCTTGCCTACGAGATCGACGGGTGTGTGTTCAAGGTGGATCGCCTGGCGGACCAGGAGACGCTGGGCGTGCGTGCGGCGAATCCGCGCTGGGCCGTCGCCTATAAGTTCGCCCCGCGACGGGAAACCACACGCATCAAGGAAATCAACGCCCAGGTCGGACGCACCGGCGCCGTCACGCCGGTCGCCGTTCTCGAGCCGGTCCCAATCGGCGGCGTGACCGTCACCCACGTCAGCCTCCACAATCAGGACGAAATCGACCGCAAGGACATCCGCGTCGGCGACACGGTCCTCGTGGAGCGCGCCGGCGACGTGATTCCCCACGTCGTCCAGGTCGTCAAGAAGAAGCGGCGGGCGGGCGCGAAGAAATACCACCTGCCGACCAAGTGCCCGGTGTGCGGCTCGAAGACGGTCAAGCCCGAGGGCGAGGCGATCACGCGATGCACGAGCGCCTCCTGCCCGGCCCAGTTGAAGGAACACATCAAGCACTTCGGCTCGAAGCAGGCGCTCGACATCGACGGCCTGGGCGACAAAGTCGTGGACCAACTCGTGGAATGCGGACTGGTCAACGACCTGGCGGACCTGTTTGAACTTCAGGCGGACGAGGTTGCGGGCCTTGATCGCATGGCCGAGAAGAGCGCCTCGAACCTCATCGAGGCCGCTGAAAAAAGCAAAGGGGCCTCCCTGCCGCGGGTTCTATACGGCCTGGGCATCCGCCACGTGGGCCGCGCGCTGGCCGAGACGCTCGCGGCGGCGTTCGGCTCCCTCGACGCCCTGGCCAAGGCCGACGAAGAGCGGCTCCTCGAGGTGGAGGATGTCGGACCGGAGGTGGCGCGGAGCGTCGTCGAGTGGTTTGGCAATAAACAGAACCGCCACCTTGTCGAAAAACTGAAACAGCACGGCATCCGCCCGAAGATGAAGGCGCGGGTCTCCGAAGGTCCCGGCGCGCCGGGATGGCGAGCGGCCAAGGGCCCGCTTTCGGGGAAGACCGTTGTCGTGACGGGGGAACTAGAATCCATGACGCGCGACGAGGCCCAGGAAGCGATTCGCCTGGCGGGCGGAAAGGCAACGGGCAGCGTCTCGAAAAACACCGATTTCGTCGTGGTGGGATCCAATCCTGGGGTGACGAAGGTGCGCGCGGCCGAGAAGCACGGGATCAAGACGTTGGACGAGGAAGCCTTCCTAAAACTCATCGGTAGAAAATAGGAGGACGTCATGGCGGAAACGAAGTGCCTGTTCGTCGAGGTCGAGCCGTGGGAAGCGGAACGCATCCGCGCCCACTGTAAGAACTGCAGCGGCCTCATCGCTCACAAGCAGACCCTTCAGGAGGTTGACATCGAGGATCCGCGCGGCATCACGGTCCTGTCGCCCTTCATCCACAGCCGCGTGGACGCCGCAGCGCTGGCCAGGCTTCCGGACCTGAAACTTGTGACCTCCCGCTCGACCGGCGTGGACCACATTGACCTCGACGCCTGCCGGGCGCGCGGCATCACGGTGTGCAACGTGCCGACCTATGGGGCGAACACGGTGGCCGAGCACACCTTCGCCCTGATCCTTGCCCTGACGCGGCGGGTCCACAAGGCGTACGAGCAGACGGTGCGCGGCAAGTTCAGCATCGAGGGTCTGCGTGGCATCGACCTTCGGGACCGGACGCTGGGGGTCATCGGAACGGGCTCCATCGGCACGCACGTGGTCCGCATCGCGCTAGGCTTCCAGATGCGGGTCGTGGCCTACGACGTCAAGCCGATCGCCCACATGGCCGACGCCCTGGGCTTCGAGTATGTGAGCCTGGAATCGCTCCTGAAACAGTCGGACATCGTCACGCTGCATTGCCCCTACACCGACGAGACGCACCACCTCATCAATGCCGAGCGGCTGGCGCTGATGAAACCAGGAGCGATTCTCATCAACACGGCGCGCGGGGCGCTGGTGGACACCGAAGCGCTGATCGAGGCGCTTCGGAGCGGCAGGCTCGGTGGGGCGGGGCTCGACGTCCTCGAGGAAGAAGCGGCCATCCGCGAGGAAGGGCAGATGCTTTCCAGCCGTTACGACGCCGAAACCCTGCAGTCGGTCGTCCGAAACACCATCCTGATGCGGACGGACAACGTCATCATCACGCCCCACATCGCCTTCAACAGCGAAGAGGCCTTGGACAAGATTCTGGACACGACGGTGGGAAACGTGGCGGCGTTTGCGGCCGGCCGGCCGCAAAACGTCGTGTCCTGACGGCAGCGACGGCCCGCCTTGAACAGGGCGAGCCGGTGGACAACTCGGCGGGGCGTGCGGCTTGTCTGGGAACGGGATGACCTGTGAGGCAGAACCGATTTCGCCCCACCCCACATGCGGTGGCTGCAAGGCTCGTGCCCCCAATCTGTAGGGGCCACATGCGCATGTCTGTATTTTCCGTGTGAATTCCCCTCTGAGAGACTATAATACCGCCGTCGCGTCCATACAGGGGTGAGGCAGAACACGTCATGGCCACCGCGTTGCTGGCATCCGGCTTGAAGATCGCCCGAATCTTCGGAATCACGATCCGGGTCCACGCCAGTTGGCTGCTGATCTTCTTCCTTCTGGTGTGGAGCCTGGCGGCCCATTTTTTGCCGATGGCCGACCTGGCCGATGGCGGGCCGTGGTGGCGGGGGGCGGAGCGCGCCCGCGAGTATCAGCGGGAGCACCCTGGCGCGACCGACCTGGAGGCCTTTGGGGCTCTGCGGAACTGGCCGACGTGGCACTACTGGGTCCTGGGGGCCGTCGGGACGCTTGGGCTCTTCGTATGCGTCCTGGCGCACGAGTTGTCGCACAGCCTGGTGGCCCGCGCGAACGGAATCCCGGTCGAAGGCATCACGCTGTTCGTCTTCGGCGGTGTGTCGCGGCTCAAGGACGAGGCGCGGACGCCGGAGGTGGAACTGAAGGTCGCGCTGGTCGGGCCGCTGACGAGCATCGTCATCGCCGCTGCGTTCGGCGCCCTGTATTTCGGTTTTGGAGACTGGTTCGCGGAGCAGGCCCGCGCGCTGCTCTTTTACTTTGCGTTTGTTAACGGGATGCTGGCGGCGTTCAATCTGCTGCCGGGGTTTCCGCTGGACGGGGGGCGCGTCCTGCGGGCGGCGCTTTGGAAGTGGCGGGGCAACTTGCGGCGGGCGACGGCCACGGCGGCAAGCATCGGCAGAGGCCTCGGCGCGGTCATGATCGGCCTGGGTGTCCTGATGTTCCTGATGACGTGGGCCATCGGCCCGCTCTGGCTGGTCTTTATCGGCATGTTCATGCGTCATGCCGCCCAGACCAGTTACCAGCAGGTGGCGATTCGTGAGGCTCTGAGCGGCCTGGCGGTCCGCGACATTCTCCAGGAGGAGGTCATCTGGGTCGAACCCGACCTGACGCTCGAGCGGCTTGTGGACGAGTATTTCTTCCGCTACCGGTTTCGGAGTTTCCCGGTCCTGGAGGAGGGGTGGCTGGTGGGCATGATCAGCCTCAAGGACGTCCAGGGCGTTCCTCGGGCCGAATGGCCCGGGACACCCGTGCGTGAGGTCCTGCACCGGGTTCGCGAGGAGAACCTCGTCCGCCCCGACGACAGCCTCGTGGACGCTTTTCGCAAGATGATGGACGAAGACACGGGACATCTCCCTGTGGTGGAGGGCGACCGGCTGTGCGGCATCGTCACTCGCCACGACATGATGAATCTGATTCAAATCAAGACGGACCTGGCCGAAGCGGGCGCGGCCGGCCGGAACGGGTCGTGACGCAAAAAGGACCGAGGGCGCCGATGGTAACCGCGGAGCAACACGAAGCCGCGCTTTGGAAACCGGCGGCCGAAGGCGCTGTTGACTGCTTCCTGTGCGCCCACCGCTGTCACATTGCACCGGGGGAGCGCGGCGTCTGCCGGGTTCGCGAGAACGCGGGCGGGCGGCTCGTGGCGCTCGTCTACGGCCGCGTTATCGCCCACCACGTGGACCCGATTGAGAAGAAGCCGCTCTTCCACTTCCTCCCGGGGAGCCGCGCTTACTCGATTGCGACGGTCGGGTGCAATTTTCAGTGCGGATTCTGCCAGAACTGGCAAATTTCCCAGTGGCCGCGAAGCGAGCGCGGCCAAATGCCGGGCGAGCCGATGACGCCGGAGGCGGTGGTGACTGCCGCCACGGCGAACGGCTGCGCGTCCATCTCATACACCTACACCGAACCGACGATCTTCTTCGAGTACGCCCGGGACTGCGGCCGGCTGGCGAAGGCGGCAGGTCTGAAGAACACGTTCGTGACGAACGGTTACGAGACGGCCGAGACGGTGGCCGAACTGGCCGAATGGCTGGACGCGGCCAACGTGGACCTGAAGGCCTGGCGCGACGACTTTTACCGCAGGATGTGCAAGGCCCGGCTCGAGCCGGTCAAGGAAACCATTTGCCGCATGCACAAGGCCGGTATCCACGTCGAAGTGACGACGCTCGTGGTGCCCGGCCGGAACGACGATTCGGACGACCTGAAAGGCATCGCCGCATTTCTGGCGGGGATTTCGCCCGACACACCGTGGCACGTGACACGTTTCCACCCGGATTACAAGATGACCGACGGGCGGCCGACGCCGCTCGAAACCATCCAGCAAGCGCTTGCGATCGGCCGGGAAGCGGGCCTTCGGTTCGTCTATGCCGGCAACATCCTGGGTGAGCAGGACACGATGTGTCCGGCGTGCGGGGCGCGGGTGATCGCGCGGCACGGTTTCGGCGTGTCGGTGGAAAACCTCAAAGGGTCGGCGTGTGGGAAGTGCGGGGCGCCGCTGCCCATCATCGCCAATTAGCCGCACGCGGTCCGACGGGTTCCCGTCGAGTCCGCCAGAACAGGTGACAAGGAGGACAGCGATGACGAGGAAGCGCACAAAAGTAGGCTTCGTCGGGCTGGGTCTGATGGGGGCGCCGATGGCGGAGAGGCTTCTGAAGGCAGGCTACCCGCTCGCGGTGTGGAACCGGACGCCGGAGAAGGCGGAGCCGTTGGGGGCGGCGGGCGCCGCGAAGGCCAAGTCGCCCGCCGGGGCCGCACGCGGCGCCGACTTCGTCTTCGTCATGGTGGCCGACGATGCCGCCCTCGACACCGTGCTTTTCGGCGAGGAGGGTCTCTCGCGCGGCATGAAGCGCCGGAGCATGCTCATCAACTGCTCGACGACGAGCCCGGGGATGAGTTACCGAGCCGCCACGGCGCTGCGGAGCCTGCAGGTCCACTATCTCGAGGCCCCAGTGATGTGGAGTGTGCAGGAGGCCCGGGAAGGCGAACTCCAGATCCTCGTCGGCGGCAGCCGCGACGACTTCGCCAAGGCCAAACCCGTCCTGGAAGCGCTCGGCAAGGACATCCACCACATCGGCGACCTCGGCAAAGGGACCATGATGAAACTCGCCTGCAGCCTGATGGTGGCGGCGATGCTCGAGACATTCGGCGAGTTCTTCACACTGGCGCGGAAGGCCGGCATCCCCTTTGAGACCATGATGGAGGTGCTTCATGCCGGGCCGCTCGAATCGCCGCTGTACGGCTTTGCCGAGCAGGCCATCGTCAACGCGGGCGGGCGGCCGAACTTCTTCCTGAAACATATGCAGAAAGACGTGAATCTTGCGACAGACCTGGCGCGGCAACTGGACGTGCCCGTTCCGCTGACGGCGCACGTGCGGCAGATGCTGACGGCCGCCAAGAACCTGGGCCACGGCGACGAGGATGTCTCGGCCATGCTGGACGTGATGGCCGCGTGGGCCGGCGTGCCCCTGCGCGGCTAGGGCGATGAGGCGGTTCCGCCGCGAACGGCCTTGGCCCGTTCGATGAGCGATTTCAGGGCGTCCATCCGGTCCTGTTGCGGGTGGCGCCAATCTTCGGGGAAGTCGCGCCCGGCCAACTTGGCCTGCTCCTTCAACTGCTCGTGCGTCCGGTCGATTTCCGCCTGCGTCTCGGCGTGCAGTGCCTCCAGTTTCTCAAGCGTGTAGAACTCCCCTTCCCATTCGATGATGCCGAGTCGGAAGCGGACGTCTTCCGGCGCGCTTCGCATGGCGTCCGCCAGAGCGTCGGCTCGCGTAATCAGCGCCCGGGCCTGATTGACGAGCGTCGCGATCTCGGTGTTCAACCTTTTCCGCTCTTCGAGCAACGGCCTCTGTGCTTCGTCGAGTTCCTGCTGGATGGTCTCGACCTGCTTTTCGCAGTCGGCGATTGTCGTTTCGTTTTCCTGGATGGTTTCCTTGGCTTCCGCCCGCATTTTGTTGTAGGTCTCGAGGTTGCGCTCGTATTCCTGCTTGAGCTTCTCGTTACCCTCGCGGATGCGCTTGACTTCACGTCTGTAGCGGCGCAGGGCATCGTCGTACTCGCCCTCGTCCCGGTAGCGGGATCGCTTGGGTTCGGTAGGCATGGGTTGGTATTGGGGCTCGCGTGGCGGCCGGATACTGAGAGTCCTTGCTGCCTTCCGCATTTTTGCGCGGACCTTCGACAGGTCGGCGTGGAGCGGCCGCTCCTTGGCGAGGGCCTCGCCCCGCAACTTGTTAATCTTCCAGTTCAGGTCGGTCAGCGCGCCGCGGACCGGTCTGCCCTGTTCGACAAGTTCTTCCATCTTAGCGCGGGCCTCGCGATAGGTCTCGAAGACCTGCGTGATGGGCGTCCAGGTTTCCTCATAGCGAACTTCGCCCTTGGCGGGGTGCGCCTCCTCGCGCGCCGATTCGGGGGGTTCAACCTCCCGGCCCGGCGCGGCATGGGCGGCAAGCCACGCCACCAGCGCGACGACAACCATTCCCGCCGTCCATCTCAAAGCTGCACGCATGATTCTCACTCCTCCGGTGAAGAAAGCGATGTGGCTCTTCGGCTATTTATACGAGTCTCAGGGCCGACGAGCAATCAGAATTTTCTCAGCGGCTTGTGCCTGTGGGCGTAGCAATTTCTCCCGGCGGGCCCGCCAGGCGAAGTTGCCACGCCCCACCCTGGAGCGACATATAGGTTTTCGTTGACAGCCGGTTCGTCTGCCCCGAAGATAGGGAAACTTCTGTCCACGGTGCTCCCTGAAACGGGAAGGCTTGTGAGAAAACACACCGAGCGTTTGGCGTTCTTGGCGATCGCGGTTCTGTATTTGTCGGCGGTCAACAACCATTGGGCCGTCAAGTCGGATTCGGGCCTCTACCTGTCGCTGGGCCGTTCGCTGGCCGAAGGCCGCGGCATGGAGTCCAACGGCAAGCAGTGCTGGGGCATCCCTCCCGTTGTCCCGTTATCAATCGCCGGTTCCCGGCTGCTGGTCGAAGAGCACTACTGGCTCATCAACCTGGCGATGAGCCTGTTCGGCTTCGGCGTGGTGGTTCTCTCCTTTCTGACGGTGAAACGGCTGGCCGTCGACTTGCCCGAACGGATGCGGACCGGTCTGGCTGTCGGCGTTCTCCTCGTTGTGGGCACCTCGGCCCGCCTTTTTATCGACTCGACGCGTATCCTAACGGATGTGCCTTTTACCTTTTTTGTCATGCTGGGCCTTTACGCCTTCGTCCGCGGCCGAAAGGACCATTGGAGTTGGTTTCTTTGCGGATCGCTCGCCTTCCTCTTGGCCACATGGACCCGTGTCCTCGGTCTGGTGCTCTTCAGTAGTGTTTTCCTGGCGGCCCTTTGGGACGCCTACCGCGAGCGCCGCGTCAAACACCTTGCGGCCGTCGCCGGCGGCGCGGCGATCGTGGCGGCAGGCTTTCTGGCGTGGGCGGTCTTTTCCCGCTCGCAGTTGGCCCCTGGCGGCCCGGATTACATCGGGGCCGACCAGGTCGCTCGCTTCAACCTTTTGGCGGCGTCGAAGTGGGCGGAAATCGCCAAAGGTTTGCCGAACGTCCCCAGCGCCGTCTGCTCGACTATCGTGTATCAGAAAGCGCCCTGGTTCAACCTGCTGCCGACCGCGCTGGTTCTCGTCGGCCTGTGGACGGCGGCGCGCCTGAGGCAGTGGGTTGTTGTCTTGCCTATTGTCCTGTATGTGGGGGTTCTGATTGTGCTGGGAAGCGGGGCGGTGGCGTCGCGGTACTTTCTGCCCATTATGCCGTTGCTGGTCTATTGTCTCCTGCTTGGGGTCTGCACGGTGGCTACGTGGCTGGGGAGGCAGCCAGAAGGCGCGGCCGAAGCCGCCGGAGCGAAACCCGTGCGGCCCGGATGGGGAATCACGCTGGCGATCGCCGTCTGTGTGGCCATCAGCACTCCACGAGTGATTCGCGAGATCTACTGGATGCGTCATCCGCAGTTTTACGCTACGTTCGACAAAGGAAGGTGGCAGGGTTACATGGACCTCGGCGCGCACCTGCGCCAGCGCGGACGCCCGGAAACCGACCGGGTTCTCGCCCCGAGGACTTCGATCGTGCATTACCTGTCGCGGATGCCGACCGACACGTACTTCCAGTGGAAAGGCCGGGCGGTCAAGCATTTCGACGACCTTCGGCCCGCCGAGTTTGCCGAGATGGCTGCCGAGAAACCTTACCGGTTCGTCGTGGTGCCGACGGATAAAGAGGGCTGGAGCGAAGCAGTGATGAGCCAGTTGCGGGCAACCGGGTTGTTCGGCCCGCCTGTCCTTTCCCGAGGGCTGGCCTGTTACGAGCGGCTGCCAGCCCCTCGCGGTGCGGGATTCAAGCGCGCCGGTGGGGCCGCTGGTTGCGGCGATTCGTGAGGTCCAATCGGGGAAAACCGACCGGCGGGCCTGCCCGCCAGCCTGCCCGCCGGCAGGCGGGGATTTGACAGGCGGGCCTCACAGAGGGAGACCTATGTCTGCGAACTTGGCGCGGATCGCCGTTGCCCTGGTGGTAGCAATATCGGCCATCGGCGGCGCGGATCGCGCCACTATGCTGGGAGCCGGACTCATGAAAGCCCCGAACACGCCCGGTGCCAGGATCGAAGTTCTTAACGAGGCGTTCAGAGACGTCCTTGCCCCCGACACAACCGTCCGCCTCATCGCCGAGGGCCTGGAGTTCACGGAAGGGCCCGTCTGGATCGAGGCCGACGACGGAGCGCTCCTGTTCAGCGATATTTCGGCCGACACGATTTACCGCTGGACCGAACGTGACGGACTGAGCGTCTTCCGCAAACCCTCGCACAACGCCAACGGGAATGCGACCGACGCCCGCGGGCGCCTCGTCACCTGCCAGCACGGAAGCCGAACGGTCACCCGGACGGAGAAAGACGGCCAGGTCGCGACCATCGCCTCGACCTACAACGGCAAGCGCCTGAACTCGCCCAACGATGTCGTCGTCAAGTCGGACGGGACTATCTGGTTTACCGACCCGCCGTATGGCATCAAACCCGAGCAGAGCGAGCAGCCCGCGAATTACGTGTTCCGTCTCGACCCGGGCGCCGCCGAGCCTGTTCCCGTGGCGGAGGATTTCAGCCGGCCGAACGGCCTATGCTTTTCGCCCGACGAAAAGTATCTCTACGTAGCCGACAGCGATCAGGCGAGGAGCCACATCCGCCGCTTCCGCGTCCGAGAAAATAACACGCTGGCGGAGGGGCTAACTTTTGCGGTAATCGAACCACCCGTGCCGGACGGCATGCGCGTCGATGAGGATGGCCGACTTTACGTCACAGCGGGCGACGGCATCCAGGTCTTCGGCCCCGCAGGAGAACTGCTGGGCAAGATCCGTCTGCCCCTTTGCCCCGCCAATTGCACGTTCGGCGGCGGCGACCGAAAGACACTTTACGTGACGGCCCGCGCCGGGGTCTATGCGGTGAACCTTGCCGTGCGCGGGGCAGACGCGCCGGCAAAGCAACGTTCTGCGGGTGGAACCGGAGGCGCGAAGCCCACCAAGTAGGAACACGGGACGGCCCAAAGCGTTCTGTTCTCGGCAAGCAGGCAAGTAGGGAGGCAAGCAGATGTCTGAATACTCCGTTAGCCCGGCCGGCGAGCGTTTTCCCATTCCAAAGCCCGAAGGGTATGCCGCGGAGTTCGACCGGGTCAAGGCCCTGGCCGAGGCCGCGCGCGCCGAGGGGAAGGAGGTGGTGGTCGTCATGGGCGTCGGCTTCGTCGGCACCGTGATGGCCGCCATCATCGCCGACACGGTGGACAAAGATTCGGAGAAGCCCGCGAAGTTCGTCATCGGCTGCCAGCGCCCCAGCACGCGCAGTTACTGGAAAATTCCCCTTCTCAATCGCGGCCAGTCGCCCGTCAAGGCCGAGGACCCGGAAGTCGATCCGATGATCGCCCGATGCGTCCTCGAAAAGAAGACCCTGACCGCCACCTACAACAACGACTGCCTGACGCTGGCCGACTGCGTCGTCGTCGACGTCCAGTGCGACTACACGAAACACGACCTGGGGGACATGCGGTCCGGCGAGGCCGAGATGACGGCCCTGGAGGCGACGATGGGGGTCATCGGCCAAAAGGTGCCGCCGAACTGCCTCGTCCTGATCGAGACGACCGTGGCGCCGGGCACGACGGAGTTCGTGGCCTACCCGATTGTGCGGAAGGCGTTCCAGAAGCGCGGCATCGATTCGCCTCCCCTGCTGGCCCACAGTTTTGAGCGCGTCATGCCGGGCAGGGAATACGTCTCGAGTATCCGCGATTTCTGGCGGGTCTGCTCGGGCTGCAACCCCGAAGCGCGCGAGCGCGTCGTCAAGTTCCTCACCGAGGTGCTCAACACTGAGGACTATCCTCTGACCGTCATGGACCGCCCCATCGAGTCGGAGACGACCAAGATCGTCGAGAACTCCTACCGCGCGGCGATCCTGGCGTTCCTGAACGAGTGGAGCCTGTTTGCCGAGCGCAACGGCGTGGACCTCATCAAAGTCATCAAGGCCATCCGTGTGCGCCCCACCCATTCGAATATCATTTTTCCGGGCCCGGGCATCGGCGGCTACTGCCTGCCGAAGGACGGCGGCCTCGGCTACTGGGCCTACAAGCACATCCTCGGATTCGAGGATGGCGACGAGGTGTTTCGCATTACCCCCGAGGCCATCGACATCAACGACACCCGCGGGCTGCATGTGGCGGAACTGACGCGCGACGCCCTGCGGAACATGGGCCGATACATCGCCGGCTCCGTCGTCTGCGTGGCCGGGGTAAGTTATCGCGAGGACGTCGGCGACACGCGATACAGCGGCTCGGAAATCGTCGTGCGGAAACTCGCCGAAATGGGCGCCGAGGTCCGCGTCCACGACCCCTACGTTGAGCATTGGCACGAACTGGAAAAGCAGGACGTGTACCCCGCTCCGGGGCATTCGCTGTCGCGGTTCTTCCGAAACCAGGAGGATCTCGCCAACATTCACGTGGCCAAGGACCTTGCCGCAACGTTGAAAGGCGCCGAGGCCCTCGTGCTGGCCGTCCGCCACACCCCTTACATGGACCTCGACCCGGATGAAGTGATCCGCTGGGCCGGCGGGCCCCTGGCGGTGATCGACTGTTTCGGCATCCTCTCCGACGAGAGGATTCGCCGCTACTTTGAGTTGGGCTGCGAGGTCAAGGCCCTCGGTCGCGGCCATATCCAGCGGATCAAAGAAGAGGTCCGCTCGGCCAAACGGGCGTAGAGAAAGCGGAGAATCGCTACTGCTCGGCATCCTTCAGGAGGCCGACGGCGTAGGGACAGCGGACGCTGGCGCGGAACACGCGCGGCCGGGGCCGGCGACGCCGACCTCGCTTCTTGCCCTTTTTCTCCCGATCGTTCCCGACGGGCTCCCGGATGTGATACCCCGCGATCCGGAAACGGAAATCGCTGAGCGTTCCCGACAGCGTGCCGTCGCTGTTCGTGTACCAGGCGACGCGGCGCCGGCGCGGGTTGATGGCGACGACCAACTGGGTCTCGCCCTCGCGCATCCCGACCAGGTCGTCGTCCGTCAGCCCCACCTCCCCCTCGTACCCCCGGTAATCCGCGTGGGAATGAAACTCCCCGATATATTCATACTTCGGAAAACGTGAAATGATCCGCTGGATGGTCTTGTTCTGCCGCTCAAAGAGGCTGACCTGCGAGAACTTGCGCTCGGCCGTCTGGTAGGCGATCGCCCCCTCGACGATCACCTTGCCCGGCAGCGGATAGCCGAGCAGGAGGCCGTAGGCTTCGCGGCGGTACACCTCGGCCGTGGCCAGAATCAACTGAAGAAACGCCTGCTCCGCGATATAGATTTCCTTCATCGTAACGCGTCCCGCCGCCCGGACCGCGGCGCCACGAGCGACTCGAGCCATTCGCCGTACCGGTTCATCAGGCCCTGGGTCCGCACCACGTCCTCGCGACACTTGATCTGACCGCTGAATAGATACGGACTCCCGCCCGTCTCGCCCACGGGGGCCATCGTCACGTGAAACTCAAAGTGCATGTGCTGCTTGTAATCGCCGAACGCCATCCGGGCCTCGCCCGAAGCACTCAGCCAGACCTGGTCGCGCCCCTCCCGGCGGACCCACCGGTAGATGGGGAGGCGGTCCTGGCGGACCCACCCGAACCGCTTTCGCTCCGGCAACTCGAAGTACACGTAGTCGAAGTCGGGGTCCGCCTCGCCGATCGGCGCGGGCGTCCGGCGAAAGAGGATGACCTGGACGCGCCGGCCCCGCGCGAGTTGAAATGTGGCTGAATCGTACCGGACGCTCTCGTCTTCGCCTCCTTCGGCACGAGAGATATAAGCCCGCGGCCCGCCGCACCCCCCCGCGGCCACCAGAGCCAGCGCCGCCGCCACGAAACTTACCGCAACCATCGTGCGACCCATGAAGCATCCTCCAGCCGCCGGCCCCGGCCGCCCACTCCACCACCTGGTAGCCCTTAACTTAAACACGCATTCAGCCGACGGGTCAAGCAAATCCCCCCTCCCCCCGTCCGCAACGGGCGTGGCAAGATTTTCCGGCACGAAAGGCGGCCGGTCTGTCAACGGAAACCACCGTCCCGGCGGCAACTTTCGGAGAACGCGAAAAAACGGTTGTTAGCAACCTGTCCCGTGCTACAATCCCGCGCGGAAACCCATATCTTCGGGACCGGCAGGTGGGGTGTCGAATATGTATGAGGCTGTATCAGCAAGCACACCAAATAGACGGGCAGGCTCGCCGCTGGCGTTTAAGCCGCTGACCGTCATTTTGGCCAGCCTGTTGGCCACCGCGGTGATCGCAACGGTTGGTTCCCTGAGCGAGGTGTCCCTGGGCGATGAGAACTATCATGTTCGGCAAGCCCGCGCTTACGCCGAACAGGGAAGGCGGGTACCTTACGGCCCCCTGTTTTCATCCGTAGACGACAGGGCACCCCTGCCTTTCAACGCCGCGCCGCTCTGGCATGGGGGGCTGGCTGTCCTTTGGAGACTGATAGGAAGCCCCTCGCAGATAGTAGCACAGATTTACCAGGCAGGATTCTATCTGCTTCTGCTCTTGTCCGTCTATTTTGGCGTCCGGCAGATTTGGAACGACTCGGCGGCCAGTTGGGCGTGGCTTCTGATTGCCACGATGCCGATGGTCTGTGTCTATAGCATCCTTTTGTATCAGGATATCCCGGGCATTGCTGTTTCGGCGCTGGCGCTGCTCTTGCTCTGGCGCAAGAACTTCCTTTGGGCCGGCGTCTGTCTGGCGGCTGCGTACCTCGTCAAGATGAATATGCTTTCCTACGCGCCGTGGGCGGTTGTGTTCGCGGCTTGGTGGGCTCGGGGCACGTGGAAGCGCCGCCTGACAGCGGCGGCGCTTGTGGCCGCACCCGTGGTCCTGAGTTTTGCCGGCGACTACTTGTGGCGGTTAAAGACTTATGGGGGCATGACGGGAGTGAGCGTGGGGGATCTTTCGGACCTACCGGTAGGCGCGATGGCCGCGATCCAGGCAAAACCGAATTCCGTAGTAATTTGGAATCCGGATTCGATCTTCGATTTGCGAGCACTGGTGAGGCATACGGGGGTTCCTGTTTTGCTCGCCATGTGTGCGGCTGTAGTCTGGGCCTGGGACAGTATTTCCAAATGGGTCTGGGCATGCGCGGCCCTCGCCCTTGCGGGGTTCATTTGCTTTATGGCGATTCCCGGATACCCTCAGGTTCGATATGCGATGCCGATATTCTTGGTTCTGATTCTACTCTGCGGCAGAGGGATAGCGCATTGGCGGCCTCCCCGCGCGATCACGGCGATAATTATTGTGGTCTGCCTGGCTCAAGCCGTGACGGCGTGCGCTTACACATACCATCGGCGCCAGATTTCCAATTGGGATCGGGCTGCTTATACATGGATGAGAGAAAATACGCCCAAAAACATGCGAATTGTGTGCCCTGAGCTGGTCCTGACAAATCAGACCGCCAGGCAGGTCATTTGGGTGCAGATCAATCCGGCTTTCTTCATGACGGAGGCGACCGACGAGCAGAGGCAGGAACTTCTGACATGGTTTCGGGTGTCGCACATCGCGATTCCATTGCGGCGCATCTACGACCGCGAAAAGGAGGGTGATCATGAAGGGGGATATGCACGGGATTTTGTTGAAAAGGCTCAATCGTTACCCTATTTGAAAAAAGTGTACGAAAACCCTAGGTTCATCATCTTTGAGTTCAATTGCCAGGAGTAACCTCGTCTTTGAAGACTCTGCTGGGGCGTTGCCCAGCAGATTACTGGGAGAGTCAGCCACGGCGGGATCGGTGCAAGGCAAGGGAGGTGAATTGCGTGAATGCTAAGAAGCATATATTGCCTCGTAGGAAGCGGCCAAGGATCGATGTCGGTTCGGAACTGCAATTCCTCCGGGAATGCGAACGCGATTGCTACACCTCTATAGGCGGGAAAGGACGCTTCATTGAGTTACTTCGCGTTATTCACCTGATCCCGGAACCAGAATCTATCCTCGACGTTGGGGGGAGCCTTGCTACGGGAAGATGGTTCCAGGCAAAGTTTCCTCGCGCGAAGGTGACACTTCTGAATACATCGCGGCGTGAACTTGGCTCTTATCCACACGTTCTTGAAGCCGATGCCCAATGTTTCAAGACGCAGGAAAAGTACGACCTCGTTTTTGCGGGGGACATTATCGAGCATATGTATAATCCGGACGGCCTGGTTTGTTCCTGTCTCCTCGCGATGAAGCCCAGCGGTCATTTTGCCATCACCAGTCCCAATCTATCTTGCATCTATAACAGGCTTTTCCTCCTTTTTGGGTGGTCGCTCGGGAATTATTTTCCCTCTCTCCGGTTTAAAGCGGGCAACCCCTTCCTGCCCGAAACAGGTGGAGATTTTGGTCCGGTGCCGGACCATAAGTCGGTCTTCACGTGGAAGGGCCTGTATCAACTACTTATGTGCTACGGATTCAAAATCATCAGCGCCAGGGGATATGATTACACGCAGCATGAAAAGGCGCGCTTGCCGGCAAACAAATGCTATAATGTGCCGGCTCGGAAGATTCGCCTGGTCCTGAGTAGGCTCCTTCCCAAGGGGCTTCAAGAAGGCATGCTATTTCTGTGTGAGGCCCCGGAGAAAATGGACGCGAATGAATTATCAAAAGGGATACTGAAAGACAACCTTTGGACTCTGTGAGATTACCGAGAAGCATCGACATAACATACTTTCCGGAGAGTTAACTAGATCACTCTGTGTCAAGGGGCGATGGGACAACCTGGCGGCGGCCGCGCGAGGGCGCTTCTTGAGCACCAGATGCGCGAGACGGAGAAGTCCACGGCGCCAGGCCTGCGCGACCCCGACCGCCAGCGCCAATCGCCATAGGCGTCCAGCGGAAAACTGGTGTCAGAGCCCATGCGAATCATAATCCTCACCGAGTACTACCCCCACAGCGAGCGGGGGGAACTGACCGGCGGCGTGGAGGCGCGTTCGTTTTTCCTGTCCCAGTTGCTGGCCCGCCGGCACGATGTGACGGTCATCGCCTCCTGGCGCGAGGGTTTCCACCGCGAGCACATGGTCGGACCGGTTCGCGTCATCAGGCCCGGGCCGCATCACCCCTACACCAACACCGGCGCCATCAGGTCGCGGCTGGGCTACGCCCGGGCCGCGTACAAGGCCGCCGTGGCCTTGGGCAAGGCCGACGTGGTGGACGCCTGCTGTTTCATCGCCTATCTGCCGGGGTACTGGGCGGCCAGGCGCGTGGGTGCCAAGGCGGTGGCGACCTATCACGAGGTCTGGGTGGGTTCCTGGATCCGCAACAAGGGCTTGATCACGGGCACCCTCGGCAGCCTGTGGGAGCACGCCGCGCTGCGGAAGAAGTGGGACGCCTTCATCGCCGTCAGCCAGGCCACCGCCCGCTGCCTTGTCAGGGCCGGAATAGACCCCTCCAAGGTCCACGTGGTGTACAACGGGGCCGACCTGGAGACGCTTGCCGGCGTTCCGGCAGGCCTGCCGGTGCCCGGCTCCATCTGCATCATCTCGCGCCTCGTGCGATACAAGCGACTCGATACGTTTATCAACGCCCTGAGCATCCTCCGCCGACGGCATCCCGAACTCTACCAGCGGACCTCCTGCAATATCATCGGCACGGGCAGCGACGAGGCCTACCTCAAGGGCCTGGCCGCGCGATCCGACGTGGCCGAAAAACTCGTCTTTCGCGGCCACGTGGAACGCTACCAAACCGTCATCCGCACGATAAAGGAATCCTCGCTGGTGGTGCATCCTTCCTCCCTGGAGGGCTTTGGGATCGTGCTGGTGGAGGCCTGCGCGTGCGGCAGGCCTTTCCTGGCCTCTGACATCGAGGTGTTCCGCGAGATCTCCCAGGCCCTTCGCGGGGGCAGGCTGTTCCCCGTGGGCGATGCACACGCGCTGGCTGACGAACTGGCGGCTTTCCTTGGTGGAAACGAAATCCCCGTCGGTTCGGCGGAGACGTTTGATTGGTCCAGGCTGGCCGAGAAGGTCGAGGAGGTATACCGAAAGTGATGGAGCGTGGCGAAAGCCTGCAAGCGGGCGGAAGAAGGCCATCGCGACGTTGGAGTGGCTGGGTCTGGGAGCCATTGTGGTGATCGGCGGGCTCGCCATGGCGGCGTTCGGTCTGGTGGGACTGGCCGTCGTGTTCCTAATGGTGTATTTGATAAGCGCTGCGATTCGCGTCAAGATGATCGCGTCAGCAACGGGGGCAGGCTCTGGCTCGACGCCTATGTGATGGCCGCCGTCGTGCTCGGCGCGAGCGCGGTGATTGGGGCGCTCGAACTGGGGTTCATGTAACTTTCCGTTCGGGCTTGCCAAACCGATTCGGGAAATCTTTGAACGCAGGACCGGGACAGGCTATCATAGAATCTTGAAATCGACGGTGCGCAGGAAGCGGAACCATGCCAAACGGCGCCGAGGACAATTCGGCGGAGCAGAAGGCCAATCCGGCGGGATGCCGCGCGCTGACCATTGTCCCGGCCTACAATGAGGCCGAGTCGATTGAGCGCGTCGTGTGGGACCTGCGGCGCCGCGCGCCGTGGGTGGACATACTCGTGGTCAACGACGGTTCGCGCGACGCAACAGGCCCGCGCGCCCGCGAAGCGGGGGCCAAGGTGATGGATCTGCCCATCAACCTGGGCATCGGCGGCGCGGTGCAGACCGGATACCGGTACGCCCACGCGCAGGACTACGACATGGCATTTCAGTTCGACGGCGATGGCCAGCACCGGGCCAGTCAACTGGCGGACCTTGCCCGGCCGCTCTTGGCCGACGAGGCGGACCTCGTCGTCGGCTCGCGATTTCTCCAGCCGCGCGGCATGACGGCAAGCGGCGTACGCTGGGCCGGGATCAAGATTCTCTCACGGGTGATTTCGGTGTTGATTGGTCAAAAGATAACGGACCCGACTTCGGGGTTCCGCGCCGCGGGGCGGCGGGCGATCCGACTATTCGCCCACGAATATCCCCAGGACTATCCGGAGCCGGAATCGCTGGTGTTGGTCCACAAACAGGGCCTGGCGATTCGGGAAGTCCCGGCCACCATCCGCCGACGCCGCCAGGGCGCCTCGTCGATTCAACCCTTACATGGAATCCACTACATGTCGAAGGTGCTGCTGGCGGTCATGATGGATCTGTTGAAATCGCCGGTCCGATTCGGGTAGGAGGTCGTCCAATGTTCTTGGTCCAGCGTATTGCTCTCCTCGTCGCCGGGCTGGTACTGTTGGGCATGACGCTGGAGTTAATCCGCAGACGCCGCCTCCGCGAAGAATATGCCGTCTTGTGGATTTGCACCGGCGTGATGATCCTGGCTTTCGTGCTCGTACCCCAGATACTTTTCGCGGTGTCGAGCTGGCTGCACCTCAATCACGCTGTGCTGATGACGTTCTTGTGCGTGTTGTTTCTTGCGGCGATTCTGCTGCATTATTCGGTGGTCATCTCGAAGCAGTCGGATCACGAGAAGGACCTGGCCCAGGAGTTGGCGCTCCTGAAGGACGAGATCGCCAAGTTGCGTGCGGCGTTGAAGGAGAGCCGCCGCACCCCCCTCGAGCCGAAACCCAAACCGCCGGCGTTGAGAACGTAGGCGCCGACCGCGCATACTATTGAACCTGGGGCGGCCTCCGAATCCCCAAGACGCGAATGCCGCCCGAAAGGCGTAACCCATGCCGCAATACGTAGTTCAGCAGCATTTTCGCTCTGAGAGCGACTGGCACTTCGACCTGATGCTCGAGGCGCGCCAGGCGCTCGTGACATTCGCCTGCCCGGCGCCGCCGGACCGGACGGACGACCTTCCCTGCCTCGCCCGGCAGTTGGCGGACCATCGCCTCGCGTATCTGGAATACGAGGGCGAGATCTCGGGCGGTCGCGGCCGGTGCGAGATTTACGACCGAGGCACGTTCGAGTGGATCGAACCCGAGGGCGGCGCGCTCCTGGAGTGCGCGACCGAAATCCGCATCCGCCTCAAAGGCGAAAAGGCGAAGGGCGACTACATCCTCGCCCGCGAACCGGTCAGCGGGACCGACTACTGGCGGTTGCGGAAAGTAACGGAGTGACCCAGGGGGCCGTTGACCGGAAAGGGCACACCCCATGGCGGAAGCACAAGAAATCAGGGACGTGAAAGCCACACTCGAAGAAGTGGCCGCGATGCTGGAGGAAATGCGCTCCCATCTGAGCACGTTGAGCGAGGACCAGGCGCGATGGGTCCCCCCGGGAGAAGACGTGTGGCCCATCCAGCGTGCCGTCACCCATTGCGTCAACTGCGAGCACCGCGCCGTGACCGAACTGCAACGGGCACTCAAGGGCCAGCCTACGCCGGAGACGATCGCGGCTGACACGGCTATCTTCGCGTGGCTCGGACCGACACCCTACGCGCTGGCGCGGCTGGTGGACGAACTGAAAGCCCAGATCGAGAGCCTGTCGGCAACCTTGGACTCATCGCATCTGGACATCGAAGCCGTACGCTATCCCAAGCATCCTCCGCGGACGCTTGCCGAATACGTGTCCGTCATGCGCGGCCATACGGCAAGGCATCTCGAAGGCATAAGGAAGAAGATGGCCGTCATGCCACCGACGGAAGGATGCGACCCTGAAGTCCGGGAGGCCTATCCGCGCTTTGGGCGCGGAGCGGCGGGGAACTGAGTGCCCGACGGAAACACCCACACAGTGCTCCCGCCGCCCTGCTGCTCGGTCACTTCTTTGGCAGGCTAGCACCCGCTCTGTCCCGGGGGGGGCGTGCTGCCGGCGGCGGAGCGCCGTTGACACGGCGCGGCCCCCCTCTATAATCCCCGCTATGACTGAGAGCGAAATCCGCGACAAACTGGAGGCCCTTCAGGGGCGTCTCTCGACGCTCAGGGACTCCCTTTGACGTCGAGACAAAGCGGCAGGACCTTGCGCAAATCGAAAAGGAGATGTCGGCGCCCGGATTCTGGGACGACGCCGACACCGCCCGCCGCAAGGTCCAGCGTCTGAAACACCTGAAGGCCGCCGTCGAACCCGCCGATGCGCTTCGGGCGCGCTTGCAGGATGCGGCGGCGCTTCTGGAGATGGCGGCAGAGGAGGGGGACACCGCCGCCGTCAAACAGGTCGCCGGCGAACTCGGCGAAATTGAAAAGAGGCTGGAGCGGCTCGAGTTTCTGGCCCTGCTGTCGCGGCCGGACGACCCGAAGAACGCGTATCTGGCGATCCACGCCGGCGCGGGCGGCACGGAGAGTTGCGACTGGGTTGCCATGCTCCTTCGGATGTACTCGCGCTACGCCGAGCAGGCCGGTTGGGAGATGAGTATCGTCGATGCGGTCGAGGGCGAGGAAGCCGGCTACCGCAGCGTGACGGCCCGCGTCGTCGGGCCTTATGCGTTCGGGTATCTGTCGGCGGAGGCGGGCGTTCATCGGCTGGTGCGGATCAGCCCCTTCGATGCGCAGGCGCGGCGGCACACGTCCTTCGCCAGCGTCGACTGTCTGCCGGAACTCGAGGACGCCGGGGAGGTCGAAATCGGTGAGGACGACCTTCGAGTCGATTTTTTCCGGGCGTCGGGCGCCGGCGGCCAGCATGTGAACAAGACGAGTTCGGCCGTCCGTATCACCCACCTGCCGACCGGCATCGTCGTCCAGTGCCAGAACGAGCGGTCGCAGCACCAGAACCGCCGCACCGCGATGGAAATCCTCCTGGCACGCCTCAAACGCCTTCAGGAACAGGAGCGGGACGCCGAAATCGCGAAACTCTACGGCCAGAAGGGCGAAATCTCCTGGGGCAACCAAATCCGCTCCTACATCCTCCAGCCCTACACGATGGTCAAGGACCACCGGACGGATTACGAAACCGGAAGGGTCCAGAACGTTCTGGACGGAGACCTGGATGACCTCATCGAAGCGGAACTCCATCGCCGCGCCGCCGCACGGTCCGAAACGTTATAAGGCGGGCCGGGCGCTGGCGGCGCTGCTGCTCGCTGCGGGGGCCGCGCTGCCCGGCTGCGAGCCGCCGACGCCGCTCGAAGCGCAGGGGCGGGACGTCGTGCGCCCGGCGCTTCGATTCGCACTGGACGTGCCGGACGGTTGGACGGTCCGGGACCTGGGGGGGGACGTTGTTCTGGAAATCATCGCGCCGGGGGCACGCCCGGATGTCGGAGCAGTCGAAGACCGCATCGAACAGGCGGAGGGAGCCTCGGCGGGCGAGAAGGCCGAAGGCGAGGCGGCGCCGGCCGAAGACGCCCGCACGCAGCGCGGGCGCGTGGCCGTCCATGTCCTCGTCATCAAACGCGAGGGACTGACGCTCGAGGAGTGGGCGGACGGGGCCGTCAAAGCCATCACCGACCTACAGGGGAATATCACGGTGGCGCGGTTGGCCCCGACGGGGCTGGCCGACGGGACCCGCGCGCTGGTCCTGGACCTGGAGAACCCCCGCGGGATCGAGCCGATGAAGCAGCGGATGCTCCTGGCGGTGACGGCCGAAAGGGCGTATGCGCTGGTGGCGACGGGGCGGCGGTCGGAGATGGCGGCGGCCGAGGACGCCCTCCGAACGTGTTTCGAAACTTTCACCGTCTGGTAGGCCCATTGCACGCCGGCGGAAAAACGAGTAACCATCGAGCCGGAACAGTATCGAAACCTGGGTGGTTGTGGGGTCGGCAAAACGCACAATACGGTCCAAGAGAACTGTAAGGGGCTCGAGGAGGTGCAAAACCCATGAGGCATCTGTCACGAACCCTAGTGCCGGCGGCGCTGCTTTTGATTTTGGGGTCGGTGTTTCATGCCGGCTGTCGGTCACCCGAGAGCCCCGAGGTGGAACCGGCCGGAGCGCCGGAGTCCGAGCCTGCGGCACCACGCTCGGAGTCCCATCCCGCCGCTGAAACGGGAGCGCCCACGCGTGAAGCGCCCCCGCCCGAGATTTTTAACGAGGACCTGGCGCCGATACCCATCGAACTGCCCAAGCCCGTTTTTGCCGGCACGCCTCCGTCGCTGAAGTTCGGAAAGCACGTGGAGAAACCGCTGGGAAGACCGCGGCCGCCTTTCCTCGCCCCCAAAGGAACAGCCAACGTCGGCCTCGAAAAACCCGTCAGCGGCAGCGACGAGGAGCCCATCATCGGCGAACTGGCGATGGTCACCGACGGCGACAAGGAAGGAACAGACGGTTCCTTCGTCGAACTGGGACCGGGGCTTCAATGCGTTCAGATCGACCTGGAGGCGGTGTATGAGATTTACGCGATCCTGGTGTGGCACTATCACACGGAGCCGCGCGTCTATCACGACGTCGTCGTCCAGGTGTCGGACGACCCGGACTTCATCACCGGCGTCAAGACCGTTTTCAACAACGATTACGACAACTCTTCGGGCCTGGGCCTCGGCGCGGGTCTGGAACGGATTGAAACCAACGAGGGAAAACTGATCGACGCCAAATGCGTCAAGGGGCGTTACGTCCGTCTCTACAGCAATGGAAACACCTCCAACGACCTGAACCACTACGTCGAAGTCGAGGTCTATAGCAAGCCGGTCGAATGAATCGCGCGACGCGGATTAGCAGTTGCATTTTGTGCGCGGCGGTCGCCGGCGCGCTCCTTTTCAGGCTGCCGCGGCTCAACGAGCGCCCCATGCACCCGGACGAGGCCGTCCAGGCCGCGAAGACCTGCCGCCTCTACGAGACCGGCGACTACCGCTATGACCCGCACGAACACCACGGACCGAGCCTGTATTACCTGGCGCTGCCGTCGGTCCGGATTGTGGGGAAAGGAAACGTCGAGGAGGCGGACGACGCGACGTTTCGCCTCGTGCCGGTCCTGTTCGGCGCGGGGCTGGTCCTGCTGGTGGGCCTGATGTGGGACGGCCTCGGCCGCGCCGCGGCGCTCGTGGCCGCGCTCTTTACCGCCATTTCCCCGGCCATGGTCTATTACAGCCGCTACTACATCCAGGAGATGCTGCTCGTCTTTTTCGCCTTCCTGGCGCTTGCGGCAGGGTGGCGCTACGTGCGGAGCCGATCCGTGTGGTGGGCGCTCGTCGCGGGCGCCGCGGTCGGGCTCATGCACGCGACGAAAGAGACGTGGATCCTCTCGGTCGGGGCGATGCTCGTCGCGCTGGGGCTTACGGTGGTCTGGTCGCGGCGGACGGGGCAGGAGGAGGCGCCGGCGGCGCCGGCTAGAGGCGTCCCTCCCACAAGGACCCGGCGGACGATCGTCGGGTGGCATCTGGGGGGCGCGGTGGCCGTCGCCGCCATTGTTTCCGCCCTTTTCTACTCCTCTTTTTTCAAGCACCCAACCGGCGTGCTCGACTCGTTTCGCGCATACGTCACCTATCTGACTCGAGGCGGCGGCGACAGCATCCACGTCCACCCGTGGCACTACTACCTCGGCATTCTGGCCCTGGCGAAGGACGGGGCGTGGGTCGGCTGGAGCGACCTTCCGTCCGTGCTTTGCGATGCGGGGCCGATATGGACCGAAGGGCTGATTCTTGCGCTGGCGGCGGTCGGCGTTGTGGCGGTGGCAACAGGCAAAGGCATCCGTGGCGCGAGCCTTCACCTGCTCCGCTTCCTGGCCATTTACACGGTCGTCCTGACGGCGGTTTACTCGGTCATTCCTTACAAGACGCCGTGGTGTGCGCTGGGGTTCCTGCACGGGATGATTTTGCTCGCCGGCGTCGGGGCGGTGGCTCTGGTCCGGTGGCTTCGCCACCTGCCGCTTCAGGCGCTCGGCTGCGCGGTCTTGGCCGTCGGGACCGTGCACCTGGGGTGGGAGGCGCACCGCACCGCCTTCCGGCTTCATTCCGACTGGCGCAATCCCTACGCCTACGCCCAGACGTACCCGAGCATGTTTCGCCTGATCGAGCGGGTCGAGGACTTGGCGAAGGTCCATCCGGACGGGCGCCGGATGCTGGTGAAGGTCATCTCGCCGGAGAACTACTGGCCCGTGCCGTGGTATCTGCGGCGGTTTGAGCGCGTCGGTTACTGGTACGCGCCGCCGGCCGACGCCGACGCTCCGGTCATCATCGCTTCGGCCGAAATCGCGGAGACACTTGACAGGCGGCTGCGCAATCAATACCAGGAGGCGTTGTTCGGCCTGAGGCCGGGCGCGTTTCTGGTGCTCTACGTTCAAAAGGACCTTTGGAAAGCGTATCTCGCGAGGCTGGCGGCCTCGGCGGGGACGCAAGGGGACGCAACGTTGGCGGAACCGAAAGCCCTTTCCGTGGCGGCAAGCCGGTCGCGTCCAGCCGGTCGCATCCATCGCCTTTCGCACCGCGCGATGGGCACCTCCTTCGACATTTTCGTCGCCGGCAGGGAACTCTCCTACGCCCAGGCGGCCGCCGAGGAGGCCTTCGGAGAACTCGACCGGCTCGAGCAGGAACTGAGCCGGTTCAATCCGGCAAGCGACGTCTCTCAGGTCAACCGGCTTGCGCGCGGCCAATCGGTGGCCGTCGGGCACGCGACGATCGAGTGCCTCCGGACGGCCGCACGCATTCACGCCGAAACGGGCGGGGCCTTCGACGTAACCATCGGCCGGCTCACGGCCCGCTGGAAGACGCGCTCGGGCGGCGCGCAAACATCAACGGGCGACGACCTTGATCCTTTTCGGGGGGAGGCCTTGTCCCGCACCGGGATGAACCTGCTGGAGATTGACGAGTCCCGACACGCGGTCGGCGTGAAAGCCGACGGCGTGCGGATTGACCTGGGAGGAATCGGCAAGGGATACGCCTTGGACCAGATGGCGGCCATCCTGCGGGACTGGAACATCGAGTCAGCACTTGTCTGCAGCGGCGGGAGCACGGTCCTGGCGCTCGGTGTGCCGACCCCTCCCGACCCGCCGGCGGCGGGCAGGCGCGGGTGGAAGGTTTCACTGGGCGACGTGTCGGCGCCGGTAGGCATCATCGGCTCGGTCCGCATCAGGGGCCGGGCGCTCAGCGGCTCGGCCGCGCCGGCGGACGACCGGCACATCATCGACCCACGGACCGGGCGGCCCGTTACGGATAAACTCGGCGCGTGGGCGGCGGCACCGTCCGCCGCAGTTGCCGATGCGCTCTCGACGGCCTTCGTGGTGATGTCGCCGGACGAGGTTGAAGCGTATTGCAAGAAGCATCAAGACGTGTCCGCCATCCTGACAACGGTGGAGCCGGGTGGGCGACACGTCCATCAATTTGGCAAATGGGAGGCTTGGCAAAAGGGAGACCGGCGATGAAAACGTTGGCGGCGGGACCGGCGGTATTGCTGGCAGGATGGACGATGGCGGCCGTTGCTTTGGGGGCATCCGGCGAAGAGATTTTGAAGGATCCCCGGCTGAGCGCAGAGGACCCGTTCATGGGCGAGTATCTGGGGTCAGGGCTAATCAGTTCGGCCGGATCGCCCATGGCCGTTGAAGCCAAGGTTTGGCCGGTCAAGGAGGGCTACCGAGCGGCCTTGATGTCGCCGCCTTGCACCCGGGGGCCGACGAAAACTCGCATCGACCTTCAAGGGAGCGTCCAGGACGGCAAACTCGTCCTGGCCGGCAAGGCCGGAGACGCCGAATGGAAGGCCGAGGTCGCGGAGAAGGAACTGACCGCCAAGAGCAGTCAGGGCGGCAACTTCAATCTCTCATACTCAGTCAGGCAGCCGACGACGCTCGGCCAAGAGCCGCCCAAGGGCGCGATGGTCCTGTTGCCGTTCGAGGAGGGCAAACCGCCCTCTCTGAATGAATGGACGAACCAGACCTGGCAGGCGCTGCCGGACGGCAGCATGGTCAAGGGCAAGGGCAACACCTCCACCCGCCGCGCGTTCGGCGACGTGCGACTGCACCTGGAGTTCTCGATTCCATACGAGCCGAACGCGGGCGGCCAGGGCCGCGGCAACAGCGGCGTGTATCTCCAGGGCCGCTATGAGGTCCAGGTGCTGGACTCTTTCGGCCTCGTGCCGGCCAAGGGGGACTGCGGGGCCATCTACGGCATTGCCGTCCCGAAGATCAACGCCTGCCTGCCGCCACTTGCCTGGCAGACCTATGACATCACGTTCCGCGCGCCGCGGCCGAAGGCCGGCGGCAAGGACTGGGAGCCCGCCGTGATGACCATCCGCCACAACGGCATCCTGATCCACAAGAACCAGCCCGTGCCGCGAACGACCACAGCCGGTGTCGGCGGCGACCCCCGGGAGCGCACGCCGCTCATGCTCCAGGACCACGGCCACCTCGTGCGCTACCGGAACATCTGGCTCCTCGAAGGGACCGGCCGAACCGGAGGAAGGCGAAAAGGCCTCTGAGTAGTGGCGGCGAATCGGCTACGGCTCTTTGCCGATGGCGCGCTTGATGTGAACGAGTTCCGCAAGCGTGCGGAAGCAGTTCCGCGCCGGCTTCAATCGGCTGTCCAGGTCACAGCGCCACTCGACGGGAAATTCGCGGACCCTGTATCCTTTCCGCCCGGCTCGCAGCAGGACCTCGACGTCGAACATGAAACCGTCGGCCCCGCAGGCGCTGTATAACTCCCTGGCCACGTCGCCGCGATAGATCTTGAAGCCGCATTGGGTGTCGGTCAGATCGCGCGGAATGCCGACCAAAGTGAAAAGGAGCGTCCGGAACAGGCGCGACAGCGCGCGGCGATGGAGAGGCTGCGCCCTTCGGATGACGCTTTCGGGCAACTTGCGCGAGCCGTGGGCGACGTCGCATTCGCCTTGTCTGATGAGGTCGAGCCCTCGGAGGGCGTTCTCATACGGCACGCACAGGCCGCTGTCGGCGAACATGGCGTAGTCGCCGCGCGCTTCCCGCATGCCGGTTCGGACGGCGCACCCTTTTCCCCGATGGGGTGTGTAGCGGATAACGCGCCGCTCGACGCCGGACGGCACTGCGGCGCGTTCGGCCGCCTGGGCCGTCTCGTCCGAACTTCCGTCGTCCACGACGATGATTTCGCCCTTGAGTCCCTGGCGGACCAGGAATGCCGCGGCGGCCTCGACGTCGCGGCCGATCTTGTGGCCCTCGCAATGCGCCGGAATGACGATCGACAGGTCCATCGGGCGATTTCGCCGGTTCCTGCGTGTCGCGCGGCAGGTGGCATGCCCGCCTCACGACGAAATTGCCGCGCCCCTAGCCCGGCCTTCTCCTGGCCACGCCGGCCAGATACACGTGGACGATACCCGCCATGACGATTAACAAGGCTGCGTATCGGTGAACGTCAAGAAGGAACTCCTGGCCGGGCGTGCCGAACATCTGCGTCATGCTGAACATCGTCGTCAGCATCAGGACGCAGCCAAGGGCAACGAGAACCCAGAAAACGACCTTCCGAGCGGTTGCGAACTGTCCTGCCGGCGCATCGCGCGTGGCGAACCGGCAGCGCTCGGCCCAGAGGACCGCCAGGCCAATCAAGCCCAGCACAAAGACGGGCCCCGCCGCGACGTGGAGCATCAGGAGCCAACCGCTGATGGATTCGCCGCCGAGAACCGGCCAAAAGGCCGTCACCGCAAGGGTTCCGAACGCCAGCGCAGTCACGGCATAGACGAGGCGGTGCCATCGGCCCATTCGCCGCGCCTCGACTTGCGGCAGGCCCGCTCGGCGCTTCCGGCCCGAAACGAGAAAATGCATCGCCACCGCCAGGAATGTTCCGGCCATGCCGATGATTGCAAGTGTTTGAAACGTGTTTTCGAGCATGCGGCCTTTCTCAATGCCGATGCGCGGCCGTCCGCCGCGTCAGCCTTGCGAACCCTCCCGGTCCGCCCACTTCAAGAGGGCCGCCAGGGCCCTGAAGCCGTATAGGATGAGGATGGCGGCAATCACCCCCGCCGAGACAAACCCGACCACCTTCAGGAACGGACGGAACTGGAACGACAGCGCCCAGGCAACCAGGGCCACCGGATCCTGATTCTGAAACTCATACATGCTTACGGTCACCGGCTCGCCCAGGTCCGCCGGCCCATCGGCCGCGACCTTGCCGAAAAAGAACGGTGCGTCCATTGAATGGCAGTCGGTGCACTCGCCGCCGTAACCGAGCGCGAGCGCGGCCGGTCGGACGTCGTGGGCGAGCGGCCAGGAGTAAGGCGCCGCCGCCGGATGGTCCGAGGCGATAAGATTCCCGTCCGGTCCGCGCCGGTACAGTTTGCCGCCGCAGACATACACCGGCTCTCCCGCCTTCGGGTCGGCGGCGGCCAGAACCGCGAGCGTCTTGAAAATCTGTTCGCGCGAAATGAGCGGAACGACTTTGGACTCATCAGCCCCAGCCTCAACTTCCAGGATATCCTCGGCGACGTCTAGGACTTCGTCCGGTGGGATGGGCGTGACGGCCTCGCCATCCAAGCGGCCCCAGAACGCCGGCCACATCATCCGGTGCGGGGCGATCTCCTCGCGGCCATCCCTCGGATTCTTCTGCAGGACGAAGACCGGCTGGGCGATGTAGGGCAGGGCGTCGTCGCCGCGATGCTCGCCGGCAAACTCAAGCGCATGGGCGCGCGAAGTCTGGACGCGACCGGCGCGCTGGCCCGGCCGCGGGCCCGAGTGACACGCCGTGCAGGAGAGTTTCTCGAAGTGCACAATCGGGAGACCCTCGTGGCGGGGAACCGGCGCGCCGAGGCGCCCCGCGCCCTCGGTGGGGATGCCGTTCGGCAAATTGTGCCCCAGGTGGCAGCCCCGGCAGGTCAACGTGGCGATGGCCGGCCGGCCGCACTCGTCGGCCTCGCCCTCGTGGCCGCGCGAAATCTTGTGGTCCAGGCCGTGACGGTGACAGTCCGCGCAGGCGAGTCCGGCCGCAAGGTGCACATCCTCGTCCCGCTCCCATTTCTCCGGGCTGCCATCGCCCACCGGATGGTTGGTGTGGCAGAAGTAGCACCGGGAGGCCAGGGGCTTGTCCACGTCGAAGAACCCCTTCTGTTCGTCATCGAACCGGGTCTTGTCATACAGGACGCGGGGGCCGCCCTTGGCGGCGGCCTCGGCGTTCGGCTCCATGTAGGGGTCGTAGGTTTCCGGCATTTCGCGGGCGGAGCCGCGCACCTGTGCCAGGCCGCTCGTCGCCGCCGGCGCCCACATCAAGTTCTGCTCGGCGATGTTCAGGCCCCACTGAATCGGGTCGCCGGCCGCGTCGGTGCCGTGACACAGGAGGCAGTCGATTTCGAGTTTCCCGGAGACCGGCCATCGGGCGTCCGGGTCGTCGCCTGGTTCGCCGGCGAACTTTTCGCCCGGCCCGCCGCCGGGCATGTGGCGGCCGAAGCGCAGGACGAACCGCCAGGGCGTCAGGCCGACGGCCTCGGGCCGGTATGTGCCCGGCCACGGGCGATAGGAAAGCGGCAGTTGCACGCCGGCCTTTCGGCTGACCCAGATCCAGGGCTGGGCGGGCCGGCCGGGAGCGGCCTCGGGGTCGGGGGCGCTGAAGTGCCAGCCGCCGCTTATCGTCTCGTAGTCGTGACAATCGCCGCACGTCGCGCGTGTGGAAAAGGGAAGCGCCGGGTCCGAGTCCGGGGTGATTTTGTTCTCCTCGGTGTCGTAGAGCGGAATGCGGTGGACATAGGTGGCGCGGCTGGCGGGCTCGGAGACCGCCTCCGCCTCCTCGCCCGTCTCAGCGGGGGCGGGGTCCGCCGCGGCGGCGAGCGCGACGGCAAAGGCGGCCAAGAGCGCCAGGTTGCCTCGGCTTCGGGTCAAACCTGGAAGTCCTCCGGGTTGAAGTCGAGACGCCTGGCCGCCTCGACGGCCTTGTTGACCGCCAGGACCGTGACGGCGCTCTCGTAGCCGACTTCGGCCGGACAGTTGAGCGGCGTGCCGTGTCGGATGGCGCCGAAAAAGTTCTCCAGGTGAGGCTGGTGATAGGACTTCTCAAGTTCCACCGGCAGGAGCCAGGCGACGGGCGGCTCGGACTTGTAAACGCTGACGATGGCGTCCATCGCCTCCTTCGGCTCTTCCTTTGGCGGCGGCATCCTGGCGAGATAGCCTTTCTCGGCCCACTTGTCCCAGGCGTCCTTGGGCAGATAACCCTCGGCATAGACGCGGCACTTGGTGGGATCTTCGGAGATTTGAAGCGTTCCCTCGTCCCCCATGAACGTCTCGAGGTAGCCGCGCGCGCTCGTCGTGGTCAAGACCTGGTAGAACGCGCGCACGGTCTGGTCCGGCGTGTCATATTCAAAGATAGCCATCACATTATCATACCATTCGTGGTTCTCATAATAATCGACGCCGCCGGCGGCCGTCACCGATTTTGGGAGGGTGTCCAGGAACCATTGGAAGACGTCAATCTGGTGCGACCCGAGATCGACAATCGGGCCGCCGCCATACTTCTTATACCACCGCCAGTTGCGAAATTGGTGCATGGTCCCATAGCCGTACTTCTCGAGCGTGGCCCGGTCCAGTTCGTACCCTTTGGGGCACCCCTTGTCCGGCTGTTTGGCCCGGTTCCACTGTCCGTATGCGTTGGTGATTCGCCCGAGGAGTTTGGCCTCGCGCAGGAGTTTGCCCACGGCGTGAAGGTAGCGCGGATTGCTGCGGCGCTGGTGGCCGATTTGGAGGAGTTTTCCCGTCTCGCGGGCGGCCAGGACCATCTGGCGGGCTTTCTCGATATGATTCGACATCTCCTTTTCGCAGTAAACGTGCTTGCCGGCTTTCAGGCAGGCGATGGCGTGCTCGGCGTGCATCCAGTCGGGCGTGGCGACCAGGACGGCGTCCAGGTCCTTCTCCTTGTCGAGCATCTCGCGGTAATCTTCATAGACGTTGACCTCCTGCTTGTAGGCCTTGAGCCGCCGCTCGGCATAGCGCCGGCTGTATCGCCAGATGTCGCAGACGGCCACGAATCGGACGCCCGGAATCTTCAGGCAATTCTGCATCAGGACGCGGCCCTGAGTGCCGGCGCCGATGACGGCAACGCGGAGGTCCTCGTTCTTCGACTTAGGCGTCTGGGCGCGCAGCGGCGACGCCAGCCAGAACCCGGCGCCTGTGGCGGCCGCCGCCGACGTCAGGAAATCCCGCCTGCTTAAACCCCGCTCCGCGTTCACGCTGCCCTGGCCATCCGACATCCTGCGGACTCCTCTTCATTTGCAACCCGTTTTGGGAATTTTCATTGTGTTCCGGCCAAAACGCAATGCTTTTCCCGAAAGAAAGCGCGCGGGGGTGTGACCACGGATTATGGCCCGAGGCGGCGGCGCGGCCTTGACCGGTGCGCCTATTCTTTCTTCTCGGCGGCAAGTTCCCCGGCCACCTGCTCGAAAAACTCGACGCACTGAGCTATCGCCGGCAGCGAGTTGTCCCAGTCATATTCGTATTCGATGGAGAAGACGGCCTTGAGGCCCTGCCGGTGGAGTTCGGCCAGCATCTGGCGAGCCTTACCCTGGCCCGTTCCCCACGGCACGTCGTGCGCACCTTGGCCGCGCTCGTTCAAGTCCTTGAAGTGCAGGCTGACGATGCGGCCTTCGAGTTTCTTCAGCGCCTCGACCGGACCGATTTCGGATCGCATCCAGTGGCCGGTATCCGCGCAGGCGCCGACGCGCGGCCCGCAGCCCTCGCACGCTTCCAGCACCGTGTCCGGGTTCCAGTAGCGCGACGGCTTCGGGTGATTGTGGATCGCCACGTTGATCCCGTATTCGTTGCACAACTTGTCCAGGAGCGGCATGGCGTCGGGGGGCGGCTCGGAGACGATGGTTTCAATGCCCATCGCTTTGGCGAACTCGAAGACCTTGCGGCACTCGGCTTCGTCGTTGCCCAGTCCCACCACGCCGTAGTTGATGAGCGTGACGCCTGCCGCCGCGAGTTTCTCTTTAACCTCCCCCTGAAGTTCTTCGCTCATATTGTGATCGAAGCTGGCATCCGGTTTCTCTTTGCTCAGCCGCTGTCCGGGATACGCTTCGATGTGGCGAAGCCCGAGGGAGGCCGTCTTTTCAACCGCCTCATAAAACGTATAGCGGTTGAAACTGTACGCTTGCACCGCCAGCCGCCAGCCCAGCCGGTCGGCGGCCGGTGTCTTGCCGGAGGAAGCGTCGGCGCCCTGCGACTGAGCGTGGGCCGCCAAACCTGACGCCAGCATCATCAATGCCATCAAGATTCCCACCATCACCATCCATTCCATCAGCAGATTCCTCCTCTGAGGGCGTTTGCCCCATCCTATTTGAACCCACGGGGCCACCACGGGTTTCCACTTCAAAACGGACAGACGGCCCGTCCTGTACCACGCTTCCGCTTTCAAGGCAACTCAATTTTGAACGCACAGGCCGTTCCCTGCGGAACCCTAGCCCTTGACTCGTGTTAGACGAGAGAGACAATAGGTGGCGTCCACGCCGCGAGCCGGGCGGAAAACGCCGGATGATAGAAAGGAGCCTCAGGTGTCCAAGGGCATAAATCGTCGGAAGTTTCTGAAGCAGACGGCCGCCGGCGCCGGGCTGGTCATCCTTTCGGGGTCCGCAAGCGCAAGGGCCTATGCGGCCAATGAGAAACTGAACACGGCGGTCGTGGGGTGTGGCGGCCAGGGAAGGACGCACCTCGGACCTGCGGCCAGCGAGAATCTCGTCGCCGTGTGCGACGTCGACGACCAGCGCTTGGCCGAAGCCGCCAACGGGTTCCCCAACGCCAAGACGTACAACAACTACCGCCGACTGTACGACGCCCACAAGGACCTCGACGCGGTCTTTGTCGCCACACCCGACCACAGCCACTTCCTCGCCGCCATGCGAGCCATCGCGCTTGGCGCCGGCGTCTATGTGGAGAAGCCGCTTACCTACTGTATCTGGGAGGCCCGGACTCTGGCGGAGTTTGCCCGCGAGAAGAAGGTCGCCACGCAGATGGGCAACCAGGGCCACTGCGGCGAGGGCATCCGCCGCTGCTGCGAGTACATCTGGGCCGGAGCCGTCGGAAACATCCTCGAGGCCCACGCCATCCTCGGCCGCAACTTCGGCGGCAGCGGTGGCCGCCCGCAGAGCAAGCCCGCGCCCAAGGGCCTGCACTGGGACCTGTGGATCGGCCCGGCGCCCTACCGCGACTACCACGACGGCCTGCACCCGTTCAATTGGCGGTCCTGGCGGCAGTTCGGCACCGGCACCATCGGCGACATGGGCTGCCACAACCTCGACGCCCTGTTCTGGGCCCTGCGCATTGGCCAAGTGAAGACGTTCACAGTCGAGTGCATCAACACGAAGGGCGACAGCGACGAGATGTACCCGCAGGACAACGTCATCCGCTGGGACATTCCCGCGCGCGGCGACATGCCCCCGGTCAAGGTCTTCTCCTACGACCACGACGGCCTGAAGCCCGAGATCATGACCGAGACCGAGAAGAAGTACGAACGCGAGTTCGGCGAGTTTACGCTCTTCGTCGGCGAGAAAGGCCTCATCGGCAGCGATGCGCGGATCATTCCCGAGGAGAAGCACAAGGCGTTCCCGTCGCCCGAGAAAACGCTGCCGCGGGCCCACGGCGGCCCCCATGAAGACCTGTTCCACGGCGTCAAGAACGGCACGATGCCCTGCTCAAACTTCATCGATTCCGCCGGCCCCCTCACGGAGTTCGTGCTCGCGGGCCACTTGGCGATGTTCGCCGGCGTGGGCAAGAAACTCGAGTGGGACGTCGAGAAGATGCAGTGCACGAACGTGCCCGAGATCAACCAGTACGTGCGGCGCGATTACCGCAAGGGTTGGGACCTTTGAGGTCGGCCGGCCGCGGGTAACAAAAGGAGGAAAATCCGTGAGACGCACTTGTTTTGCGACGCTGATTGTACTGGCCCAGGCGGTGCTGGTGGCGGCCAGCGCCTTCGCCGCCGAGCAAGGCCCCACCGTGCCGAAAGAGAAGACGCCGCTTTTCAACGGCAAGGACCTCACCGGTTGGACCTTCCACCTCGGAAAGGCCGACGTGGACCCGAAAACCGTCTGGTCCGTGAAGGACGGCGTGATTCGCTGCGAGGGCAGCCCCGCCGGCTACATGCAGACCACTGCCGACTACGCCGACTACAAACTCCACCTGGAGTGGCGCTGGCCCGAAGGCGGCGGAAACTCCGGCGTCCTCCTCCACATGACGGGAAGGGACGCCGTCTGGCCGAGATCCATCGAATGCCAGTTGATGTCGGGCCGCGCCGGCGACTTCTACCTCATCGACGGCACCGATTTCAACGAGCACCAGGACAAGAGCGACACCCGAGTCCCCAGGAAAAAGGAGAGCAGCGAGAAGCCGCTCGGCGAGTGGAACGCCTACGACATCGCGTGCCGCGGCAACTCCATCCACGTCTATGTGAACGGCGTCCTCCAGAACGTGGCCACCGGGACCACCGTCGCCGCCGGGAAAATCTGCCTTCAAAGCGAAGGCAAGCCCATCGAGTTCCGCAACCTCTATCTCGAGCCGCCGGCCCCTTTGTTCACGCTGAAAGACCAGGACGAAAAGGACGTCAGCCTGTCGGACCTCGCCGGCAAGATCGTCGTCCTGGAGTGGATGAATTACGACTGCCCCGTCTCCCGGCGGCACTACGATCGCGGCACGTTCGATGCCCTGGCGGAAAAGTACAAAGACCAGGGCGTTGTCTGGCTCGCCGTCAACAGCACGCATTACTCGACGCCCGAGAGGAACAGGAAGTTCGCCCAAGAACACAACGTCCCGTACCCGATTCTGGACGACCGCACGGGCGAGATCGGAAGAAAATACGGCGCCAAGACGACGCCGCACATCTGTATCGTCCAGGGCGGCAGCGTGGTTTACAGCGGCGCCATCGACGACGATCCCGGCGGGAACAAGGCGGCGCCCGTCAACTATGTCGAACGGGCGATTGAGGAAATCCTAGCCGGAAAACCCCTCAGCACGCCGCGCACCCAACCATACGGCTGCTCGGTCAAATACGCCAAGTGACGGCGCTCGGCCGATGATTTTCGGACCGACGGACTGCTCCGACGGTGCGGATCCGTCGGGCACAGCGCGACAAAAAAGGAGAGGCCGTGGTCGATCGTATCGGCCACGGCTCCCTTTCCCATCGGACTTCCTGCGACGCGTTTTCCTTTCCGTCTTCAGGCTCGGCCTGCGCCGGATTATTCCGACGGCGTGGCCTCTTCGTCGGCGACGGCCTCTTCGGGGGTCACCTCGTGTTCACCGCCGGCCTCCCCTTCGGCCGTCAGTTCCACGGCCCTGTAACCGCCCTTCGCCTTGAAGTACAGGATCAGGCCCAGATAGCATGCGGCCATGATGAGAGGCAGAATCGCGATGTCGGCCATGGCGTTTTCTTTGGCCTCCCGGGTAACCTTCCCAAAGAACTTATTGTCTGCCGCCAGCACTTGATATTGCTCCTGGCTGATGAACAGGCCTCCCGCTTCGAGGGCCTTGACCATCTCGTCATGGGATTTCAGCGCCTCGTCGCCCGTCTTGCGGACAAGGCGGTAGTAGGCGCTACGCACCAACTCCTGATACTCCTCGTTGTCCGCCAGTTTTCGGGCCACTTCTTCGGCCCCGGGTGCTGCGCCCACGGCCTCGGCCGCCCTCTTTCGGAACTCGTACAGTTTGGCCTCATACTCCGCCTCGGCGACCTTCTCCAGGTCAAGCGGCCTATACTTGCCGATGACGCTAAGTTTCTCCTCCGGCTCGACGAGTTTCGCGTGCATGGCGGGACGATCCCGGAGGTTTTCCTCGATTCTCGTGTCCTGCAGATAGCCCATCAGGGGGCTGCCGATAATGCCCACGCCGAGCATCCCCACGCCGGCGATCGCGTTCATCGTCAGCGCGCCGCCCTTGGGAAAACGCTCCGACACGAGCCCGAGGGTGACGGGCCAGAAATACGTCTGCCCCACCCCGTAAACGGTCGCCGTAATCAGAATCGCCAAGGGGAGGCTCGCATTGGAGAGGAAATAGAGCCCGGCCGCGGCAAACAGCGAACTGACAAACAGCACGCCCAGCGGCTTCAGCACCTTGACGATGGGACCGATACAGAACCTCAGAACCATCATGATCGTCGCGGTGTAAATCAGAATCCAACCGCCCGAAAGCCCCAACGCCTTCATCGCCGGGTCCCGCAACTCCTTCATCCACGCATCCGTCCCCAGTTCCGTAATCGCCAGCAGAATCATCACCAGCAGAAGGAACGTGTACATCCACCGCCCGATGGACCTCGTATAAATGCCCAAGGCGATGACGACAAGCGCGACGACGCTGTAACTCACATGGGTCGGCCATCCCACGACGCGGCCGATTTCCATCATGACCATATAGATCACGATCAGCGCCCCGAAAATGCCGCACTCCTTCAACATGTCCCTGTAGGGCACGCCGGCGACCACGCGCTCGTGCACCGGCCAACGGGGTTTGAGCAGAATGACGCCGTAAACGGCCGTCGGAATCAGGATCAACAGGACCTTCATCTTCCAAGCGGCCATGCCCAGAATATCGGACCCGGCCCCACCCATGGCGAGGGTAAGGATGCCGCCCAGGACGATGCCGCCCGGCCACCCGGCGTGCAGAATCGTCAGCATCTTGGTCTTCTGCTTCGGATACATCGTCGCCACGACCGGGTTGACGACCGCCTCGACCGTTCCGTTCGCCAACGCGCAAATAAAACTGCCGAGATACAGCGCGGCGTATCCCGTGGCGAAAATCGTCAGGAACGCCGACGCCACGTGGCAGACGAACGCAAAAATCATCGCCTTCCCGTAGCCGACTCTGTCGATGATCAGGCTGAACAGCACGATGCTGATGGCGAACGGCCAGAGTCCGACGCCAAGGATCTCGCCCTTCTGGGTCTCGCTGAGACCGAACTCTACCTGCAGGTCGCCGATGATGAAGTTGCGAATCACGAACCCAAAGGACGTGGCAATCAGGGCGATGAAACAGCCCAGAAAGAGCAACCTTCTGCCCGCTTGCGATCCCCCGACCGCGGTTGTGGCGACGGTCCGGCTTGCTCTCATGACGCCTCTCCAACCGAACTGGACCCTGTGACCTTCGTCTTGTCTCCGACGCCTTTTCAAAGTTGCCCTTGAGGCGCCTCGCCAACGGCCTCATCAAGTTGCCGACCTGCCGCCCCCCCGTCAAGCATTTTTCAGCCCCACCCGCCTCGCGGCTGTGACCCTGTTATCCCCTGCGTGCGGGGTGGGGACATGTCGGGGGGACCGCGTTCGGTCGCCGCGGCGACCACGCGATTCTTTTTTGCCGGGCAACGGGCCCTTACGCCAAGCCGCCGATCATCCGGTCGATGGCTTCGCCGGCCGGGACCATCGGGAAGACGTTCTCTTCGGGCTCGATGGCGAAATCGAGGACCCAGACGTGCGGGTCGGCGAAGGCCTTCTCGAGCGCCGGCCGCACCTCCTCAGGCCGCGTCACCCGCACGCCGCACGCCCCATACGCCTCCGCCACCTTCACAAAGTCGGGGTTCCCGGCGAGAACCGTTCCCGAATAGCGCTTCTGGTAGAACAGTTCCTGCCACTGCCGCACCATCCCCAGGTAGCCGTTATTCATGATGCAGACCTTGACGGGCAACTTCTCGTGGACCGCCGGGGCGAGTTCCTGGATGTTCATCTGGAACGAGCCGTCGCCCGCCACGTCCACGACGATCGCGTCGGGCCGGCCGGCCTTGGCGCCGATGGCCGCCGGGAATCCGTAGCCCATCGTCCCCAGGCCGCCGGACGAAATGAAGTGGCGCGGATGGCGGTGCGTGAACCACTGAGCCGCCCACATCTGGTTCTGGCCGACCTCCGTGCAGACGATGGCCTTGCCCTCGGAGGCCTCGCAAATCTGCTCGACGACGAACTGGGGCTTGAGCCCGTCCTTCCCATACGCGAGCGGATGCTTCTTCTTCCACTCGGCGACCTGGTCGAGCCATTCGCCGCGCTCGCGATGCTCGCAAAGGTCCACGAGGCCCTCGACGATATCTTTCGCGTCGCCGACCACGGGGATATCGACGCGAATGTTCTTCGAGATGCTCGCCGGATCGATGTCGATGTGGATGACCTTCGCGTGCGGCGCAAAGTGGTTGACGTCGCCCGTGATTCGGTCGTCGAATCGCGCCCCGACCGCGATCAAAAGGTCCGACTCCTGGACCGCGTAGTTCGCATACGCCGTGCCGTGCATTCCGAGCATCTTGAGCGCCAGGGGATGGTCCTCCGGAAACGCGCCGAGGGCCATCAGCGTCGTGGTGACCGGGATGCCGGCCTTGGCGGCCAGCGCTCGGAGCGCCTCGCTCGCGCCGGCGATGATGACCCCGCCACCGACGTAAAGCACCGGCCGCTCGGCCGCGTTAATCGCCTCGGCCGCCCGCTTAATCTGCCGCCGGTTGCCCTTGACCACCGGCCGGTAGCCCGGCAATTCGACCTTGTCCGGCACGGGGGCGCTCGTCTCGGCCATCGCCACGTCCACCGGGATGTCCACGAGAACCGGTCCGGGCCGGCCGGTCCGCGCGATGTGAAACGCGGAGCGAAGCGTCGCGCCGAGTTCGTCCACACTCCTGACGAGGTAATTGTGTTTCGTAATCGGACGCGTAATGCCCGTGATGTCGGCCTCCTGGAACGCATCGTTGCCGATCAGATGCGTCTTGACCTGGCCGGTGAGGGCAACCACGGGAACCGAGTCGAAGTTGGCGGTCGCCAGGGCGGTCGTCAGGTTGGTCGCTCCGGGCCCGCTGGTGGCGATGCAGACGCCGACCTTTCCGGTGGCGCGCGCGAACCCGTCGGCCGCATGACCCGCCCCCTGCTCGTGACGCATGAGGATGAACCGCAGGTCCTTGTCGTCGTAGAGGGCGTCGAAGATCGGGATGACCGAGCCGCCGGGGATCCCGAAGAGGACTTCAACCCCTTCGGCTTTGAGGACTTCCAACAGGACGTGTGCGCCCGACCGTTGCCTTGCCTGTTCCGCGGCTGAAGGGGACATGGCGCGGCTCCTTTCCTCTGTGGGCTCGTTCGCCGGTGAGGCGAAAAGCCCGGTTTCCTCCCGGCCGGGACCCTGCCCCGGCCCGATGGTCGCGAAACCGGCAAGGCTCCGCGCCCCGACAGGCGCCCGCCGCGGACGCCCGCCGTCCAACACTCGGCCGATCCCGATCCCGGCGCGCCGGCATCAGGACTGACCACCATGCCCCGCTGGCGGGGCGAATCGGCTGAAAGGATTATACCCGCCGACGGGTGTGCCGTCCAGCAGGTTTTCGCGGCCCGCCGCTACAGGATGCCTTCGCCGAAACCGGATTCATCCCCGTCGCTCGTCTCCGACTCGGAGGGCGCTTCGTCCGACGGGCCCTCCTCGGAGGCCGAAGGCTCCTCGGCCTCGGGCGGCCGCGATTCAGCCGAGGTTTCGGCCTGCCCGCCCACATCCGTCTCCGCCGCTGCTCGGCCCGCCTTTCGGAGTTCCTCTTCGTAGGCATCGAGGAGGACCTTCTGGAGGCGGTTGCGGCACTCCGAGTTAATCGGGTGCGCGATGTCGGCGTGGAGTTTCCCCTGAACCTCCTCGTCCGAGAGGCGCGCTTCCGGCAGGCGCGCGCCGCAATCGTTGCAGAACTTGGCGCGCAGGTGATTCTTCCCGCTGCATTTCGGACAATGGTCGGTCAGTTTCCGGGAGGGCATCGCCACGAACAATCCACTTGTGCCCTCAATGATTTTCAGGTCCCGCACGACGAACTCGTCGTCGAGCGTCATCGTGCAGAAGGCTTTCAGCCGGTCGCCGCTCTGCGGCGACAGTTTCACCGTCACATTGGTGACCTTCATGCTGATCTCCTCTGCAGATTCTATCTCCCAAGCAGTTCGACCACGACGGCTTCGGCGCCCGCGGCGCGCGCCGCGTCAGCCAAGCGCCGGGCTTGGCCCTCGGTATCGGCCAGGGCAAAATACGCCGAACCGCTTCCCGTCATCCCGACGGCCGGCGCACCGGTTTCTTCGAAAACTCTCCGAAAGTCTATATTATTCAATCGGCCTGATTGGGCCGCCTTCTCAAGGTCATTCACCAGCAGCGTCCTCGCCCCTCCCGCAGACCCCCCCAGAGCCCTCAGAATGTCCGTGGCCGCGGGGCGCTTGTCTTCCGAAACGGCTAGTCGGTCATACGCCGCATAGACATCGGCTGTGGACAAACCGAAGTCCGGCCACGCCAGGGCCAACCACCAGCGGCAGCGGATGCGCACGGGCTCGACCCGCTCCCCCCGTCCCCGCAAGACGGCGATTGGCGCGCCGAAGAAAAAGGCAACGTCACTCCCGAGGCGCGATCCGAGTTGGGCAAGGTCCTCGCGCGCGAGGCCGAGTCCCCACAGGGCATTCAGGCCGGCGAGCGCCGCTGCCGCATCCGCCGACCCGCCGCCGAAACCGCGACCATGGGGAATTCGCTTTTCCAGACGAATTCGCGCCCCCCGCGCAGGCCCGCTTCTCTCCGCGAGCAGGCGCGCCGCCTGCATCACGAGATTCTCCTCCCCGTCGGGAACAGAAATGCCCTCGCAGGAAAAGGTCGGCGAATCGGCTTCGCAGAATTGCAGCGTATCGTAGAGGCTCACCGCCGCCACGACGCTTTCGAGATCGTGATACCCGTCGGGGCGCCGCCCAAGGACCCGGAGCGTCAGGTTCACCTTGGCGGGCGCCTCTGCCGTCCATCCGCCGTCCGATGGTGCCAGGCCGAGCATGGTGACCGCCCCCGCCTGAGGCGGGATGCGACAACCCCCACTGGACAACATAATAAACCGGTGCAACAACAAAGTCAATGCACCATGTCCTTTTTCGGCTTGCTGGCGGCCGGCGCGCGGAACCGGCGCGAACGCTGGCCGGGAACCCCACTAGGCGAGAAGTTCTTTAACCGCAGGCAGGAGGAGGAAGAGCAGGCAGTGGGCTTCGGCCTGGCAGGCGGCCGCCAGGTACTGGTGAACCCGGACGCCGTCGTCGGCCTCCACGCCGCGCCAGCCGAACCACCGCGGAACCAACTCCATGTAGCGGCGGTACGCCTCCCCGAAGTTCGCCAGCAGACGTTTCTCCTCGTAGCGCACCACCGCCGCGTAGACGACGCCACACCACACGATCGTCGGCACCAACAGCCAGGGGAGTTCCATCAGCCACACCAGGCTTGCGATCATTATTGTGTTCGCCACGTAAATCGGGTTGCGGGCGTGGCGATACGGCCCGGTCACCGTGAGGATCTTGTGAGCCCGCAGGCGGTAGCCCAGATGGCACTGGGCCCAGACGCGCAGGGCCACGGCCGCCAGAAACATCGGGCCGCCCACCGCCCAGGTGACCGTGTCGTTCTCGACCTCCCCGCGACAGCAGAAGAAGGCAACGACCACGGGGGGTAGCACGAACCACCCACGGAGTTTGAAGATCGGCTTCACGGGCACGGGTCTCCCTACCTCCCCGCAGGCATCGTAGCCACGTGCCTTGGAAATTTCAAGCCCCAACCCGGCCACCGCCCGGAGACCGGCGTCGGGGTGTCTCGTTTTGCCTTGCCGTTATACGACGGCCAAAGTAGACTCGGGGCACTGCGGGGGCGGAATGGTGCCACCGCCGTCGGCGCGGGCGTGTCGCTTGCCGACCCCGTGTGCGAAGGGCTCCAGCCTTGACCCAACCGGACCAGGAACCTGTCAACCCGACCGGCGTCACCGACGAATTAATCCGCCGGGAGGTCCAGGCCCGTGGTGTGGCCAAGCGATTCGGGCCCCTGCGGCGCCTCTACGAATGGGTCCTCGGATGGGCCGAAACCCGCCATGCCGGCAAGGCCATGGCCGCGCTCGGCTTCTCGGAAGCCATCTTTTTCCCGGTCCCGGCCGACCTGCTCCTGGTTGCCCTGTGCATGGGCCGCCCGAAACGGAGTTTTCGCTGGTCGCTCATCTGCACCTTCTGGAGCATTCTCGGCGGCACAACGGCCATGCTGCTCGGCCTGGCGATCGGCCAGACGCGGGTGGTCAATGCCATGGAGTGGTTGCATCTGGGCGAAAAGGCCCAACTCGCCCTCGATGCCTTTCGAGACTACGGCTTCTGGGCGGTGGCTGTCGCCGCCTTGACCCCCGTGCCCTACATGGTCTTCTCCTGGGTCGCCGGGTTTGCCGAGATCGACTGGTGGCAGTTCGTCCTCGCGTCGGTCATTTTCCGTTCGATGCGATTCTTCGGCGTCGGCGGCATCGTGTATGCCTTCGGCCCTCGGGCCAAACGATTCATCGACCGATATTTCAACCTCGTCACCTGGCTCGTCATGCTTCCGGTCATCATCGTAATCCTTGTGAAACTGCTTAAGCCTTTGTTCGAGGAGTGAGCCATGCTCGGCGAAAGCGATCGAAAGGCCCTCCTGCGCATCGCGCGCGAAACACTGGAAGCCGCGCTGAACGGGAGACCGGCGCCGCGCGCAACGGTCGAAAGCGAAGACCTCAGACAGCCTTGCGGAGCGTTCGTCACGCTGAAGAACGCCGGCCGCCTGCGCGGCTGCATCGGAACCTTCGAGAGCGCCAAGCCCCTTTACGAGACGGTCCGGCAAATGGCCGTGGCCGCCACGCGCGACCCGCGGTTCCTGTCGAACCCCGTGACCGCCGCCGAACTCTCGCAGGTTGACATCGGAATCTCGGTCCTCTCACCGCTCGAGGCCACCAAGGACCCGCTGAAGGAAATCGAACTGGGCCGCCACGGCATCAGCGTCCAGGGCCCCTACGGGTCGGGATGTTTCCTGCCGCAGGTCGCCACCGAGACCGGCTGGTCGAAGGAGGAGTTTCTCTCGCAGTGCTGCGCGATGAAGGCGGGCCTTGCGCCCGATGCGTGGAAACGGCCGGACGTGACCGTTTACCGCTTCGAAGCCGATGTCTTCGGCGAAAAAAGCGAGTGACTCCGCTCGCCCCTACCTCCGCCAAGCCTGCCTGCCGGCAGGCAGGGTTTACCCGCCGGTGGCGGGCTCCGGCAGGCAAGCACGCTCGCGGGTGGCCAAACATATTGCGCAAGGCCGATATGTTGGCGGGCGATTTTGGGGTGAAATTGGGCCGATTCGGGCGATTTTGGAGGCCGAATCGGGCCTGGCGCTAGCGCCAAAGGGG